>JAYSCE010000233.1:0-6916 GCA_041915035.1 Xanthobacter sp. | reverse complement strand
ATTTTAGCAAGTCACTGGAATTGTCGCGTGTCTACGTCCCTCACCCGAATTTGCACCGCCTTCACCGGAACGCGTCTTCTGCGAACCGGCGCCTTGTCCGATGTGGCGCTGGCGGTGAAGGCTGCGACGGCCTCCGGAAACATCGGCACCGTGTTCGTCTTCGACGATGTCACGGGGCGGCTCATAGATCTCGACCTGCGCGGTGACGACGCCGAAATCCTCGCCCGCCTCGCTGTTGCTGGCGCGCCGCCTGCCCCCGAGCCCGAACCGCCCGCCAAGGGCCGCGGTCGCCCGAAGCTCGGCGTCGTCGCCCGCGAAGTGACGCTGCTGCCGCGGCACTGGGACTGGCTCGCCGCCCAGCCGAGTGGCGCCTCTGCGACCCTGCGCCGGCTGGTGGACGAGGCGCGCCGCCGTGATGCCCCGCAGATGCAGCGGCGCGCCGCCCAGTCCGCGGCCTATCACTTCATGCAGGCGCTTGCCGGAGACCTGCCGGGCTATGAGGAGGCCACCCGCGCCCTCTTTGCCGACGACCGTGCCGGGCTGGAGCAGATGACCGTCGGCTGGCCGCCCGACGTCCGCACCCACGCCTTGCGCCTCGCCTTTGGCACGGAAGGTGACGGCGCAGGCTGAGAACGCCGATCCACGGCGCCCAACCTGCATTAAAGCCACGGCAACCGGGCGGGTGCAGTGTGGAGCAACAGCCGGAGCCACCATGTCCGACCAGATCCCCCAAGAGCCAACCTCCACCTATATCCTCGCGACGGCCGTGACCGAGGACAGGGCGGCCATGGCGCAGCTGTGGGTGGAGACCTGGGCGAAGACCATGCCCGACATCGATTTCCTCGCACGCCTTCCGTGGCTGGAAAGCCATCTGGATGCCCTGACAGCCGGCGGCGCGCTGATCCAGGTGGCGCGGGAAGGAACGCGGGAGGGGCGCGTGGCCGGCTTCGTCGTCATCCATCCGCGCACCGGCTATCTCGACCAATTGGCCGTCGCGCCGCCGTTCTGGGGCAAGGGCGCGGCAGAGGCGCTAATGGCGGAGGCGCGCCGCCTCTCCCCTGCCCTCGTCGCACTGGATGTGAACCAGGACAATCCGCGGGCGGTGCGCTTCTACGAGAAGATGGGGCTTGCCATCGTCTCGGAAGGCGCCAATCCCATGTCCGGCCGCCGGACCTATCGCATGGAGTGGCGCGGCGCCTGAAATCTAGGCTGTCGCGTGGAACTGGAGCTGAGCGAGGCGGGCATAGAGGCCGCCCTTCGCAACCAGTTCCGCATGGGTGCCTTCGTCGACGATGCGCCCGGCTTCCATCACCAAGATGCGGTCGGCGGACAGAACCGTGGAAAGGCGATGAGCGATGACCAAGGTCGTCCGGCCCTCCATGGAACGTTCCAGCGCCGTCTGCACCAGGGTTTCGCTTTCTGCGTCGAGGGCGCTCGTCGCCTCGTCGAGCAGCAGAATGGGCGCCCCGCGCAGGATGGCGCGCGCGATAACGATGCGCTGGCGCTGGCCGCCGGAGAGCGTCACGCCGCGCTCGCCCACCATCGTGTCCCAGCCCTGCGGCAAGCGGGCGACGAACTCGTCCACCAGCGCTGCACGCCCAGCCTCTTCCACCTCGGCGTCGGTGGCCTCCGGCCGGCCAAGCCGGATATTGGCCCGCACGCTATCGGCGAAGATGGCCACCTCCTGCGGCACCAGTGCCATCTGCCGCCGCACGGCGACGGGATCGGCCTCGCGAATGTCGATGGCGTCGAGGACGATGCGCCCAGCCTGCGGATCGTAGAAGCGTTCGAGCAACTGGAACACGGTGCTCTTGCCGGCACCGGACGGCCCGACGAGGGCCACCCGCTCTCCCGGCCTTATGGAGAACGAAACGGAGGTGAGCGCAGAATGGTCAGGCCGCGTTGGATAGGAGAAAGACACTTCGTCGAAGCGGATGGCGCCGCTGATCCGAGCCGGCAGCGTCACGGGCTTCGCCGGCGCGCGCACCTGCGGCTCCACCCTGAGCAGTTCGCCGATGCGCTCGGCAGCGCCGGCAGCGGCGGACATCTCGCCCCAGGTCTCGGAGAGGTTGCCGAGGGAGGCTGCTGCGAGCACGGCATAGAGCACGAACTGACCCAGCGCGCCCGACGTCATGGTGCCCGCAAGCACCGACTGCGCGCCGGCCCAGAGCACCGCCACCACCGAACCGAACACCAGGAAGATGGCGATGCCGGTGAGCCAGCCGCGGGCCTGCGTGGCCTGCCGGGCGGCATCGAACGCGTGCTCCACCGCCCCGTCGAACCTCTGCCGCGCCGCGCCCTCGGCGCTGGCAGCCTGCAGGGCACGCATGCTGTTCAGCGCCTCGGCGGCATAGGCTGAGGCATCCGCAAGCGTGTCTTGCGCCTGCCGGGTCAGGCGTCGCACCTTGCGGCCCGAGGCCATCAGCGGCAGCACGATGATGGGGATGGCGACCAGCACGAGACCGGACAGGCGGGGGCTCGTGACCACCATCATCGCCACCGAGCCGATGCACATCATGAGATTGCGCAGGGCCGTCGAAGCGGAAGCGCCCACGGCGGATTTCAGCTGCGTGGTGTCGGCGGTGAGGCGAGAAGTGAGTTCGCCCGAGCGAGCCGAATCGTAGAAGGTGCCGTCCAGCGTCACGAGGCGGGCGAACACCGCCGTGCGCAGGTCCGATACGATGCGCTCACCGAGGGTGGTAACAAGATAATAGCGGCAGGCCGAGGCGAGGGCGAGCACCGCTGCCACCGCCACCAGCACCCCGAAATATTGGTCCACAAGACCGGCGTGATCCTCGGCAAAGCCAAAATCGATCATGCGCCGCACGGCGATGGGCAGCGCGAGCGTTGCCAGCGCAGCGGCAAGAAGGGCGCAGAGCGCAGCCGCGACCCGACCTCGATACCGCTTGAGATATGGCGCCAAACCGGCGAGCGGCTTCAGGTCTCGCCTGCGCTTTTGAGCGTCGGCGCGGGTGTCAGAGCTGTCGACAGGGGCAGATGAGGTGTCGGCTTGTGTCAAGGCATCCACTCGGCTATAGACCCGCCACTTCCGTCAGGAACCGAAATTGACGCTGCCTTCCCTGGCGGGGCGGGCGTGGCGATAAAGGATTGAACCAATGAAGAGCGACATTCACCCCGATTACCACTTCATCAAGGTGGTGATGACGGACGGTTCCGAGTACACGACCCGGTCGACCTACGGCAAGGAGGGCGACACCCTTCAGCTCGACATCGATCCGCGCACCCATCCGGCGTGGACCGGCGGCAGCCAGCAGCTGATGGACCGCGGCGGCCGCGTGTCCCGCTTCAAGAACAAGTTCGGCGCGCTGCTCAAGGGCTGATGCCGCCGGGGCCTTCGGGCCCCCTCTGCCGCTGCGGTGCTGCGCGCCTCCGCCGCAGCGACGCAAGCGCACAACCGGCTCGCGCAAGGGAGCCGGCGCCCTTCAGGGAATGACAAGTTCAAGCCGCGGGCGGCCCTGCCGCCGTCGCGGCTTTTGCTTTTGGGTGGCTCCAGCGTCCCGCTCCAGGATCACCGCCAGCTGGGCAGCGACTCCATCGGCGAGGGCGGCCAGATCGAGCGCGGCAAGGCGCGCGACCGCCGGCAGGCGCACCATCACATGTGCAGGAAGTGTCAGCGCCAGCGGCGCCGCAGCGGCTGCGACCTCCGAGCAGGCCATGGACCCGTCCTCTCGACTTAGCAGCAGCACCAGTCCCGCCGCGATGTCCGAGCGGAGGCGGGCCAGAGTTTCCGCATCAGCAGGCAAAAGGGTCAAGGGCGCCAAACGCGCTTCGGCAGCCGCGAGACGTTCGAAGCCTCGCGCGATGCCGCCGCCCATGCCCTGCTCCTGATCCACTGCCGCTCCCTCGAAGGAAACGGCATCAAGCGCAGAGCCGGCGCCCCCGTAAAGAGGAGCGACTGCGATCAAACTGGGGATATCGGGGGCTGGCCAAAGAAGAGCCGCCAGTCCGGGGGGCGTAATACGCCCGGGGGGGTTGGCCCAACTGCGGGGGGGGTCTTTTGCCGCGGGCCACACCCAAAATCGCCCGGGTTATTGACGTCGCGTTAACACGAACCCGCTAGCCACGCCCATCCCGCGCGAACGGCGCCGGCACGATCGCAGTCCGGTAGCCGGGCGCTGCCGCCGTCCCTAAAGCTTGAATGCTGCGTCCGCCGCTGCGCGGGAGGCGCGCTTGGAGACGAGTGCCGCCTCAAGCCGCGCGATCTCAGCCTTCAGCGCGGCGACGCGAGCCTCGATCTCATCCACCGACAGGCGCGACACGTCCACGCCGGCCAACGGATCGACAGGCTTCGGCTTGATCTCCTCATCCATTGGCTTTGCTCCTCCCGTTCCCTATTCTCCGCGGCGACCGCCGCAGCCTCAGGCGCGGTTGCCTCCAGTCCGATCCCCCCTATTTTGCGCGCCGTGGCCGGGCTGGGAAGAGCCTCGTGCCGCCGCCCTTGCCGGAGCCTTCCATGTCCAGCGCCGCCGCTCTGCCCGAGACCATGACCGCTATCACCGTCAGCGCCCCAGGTGGCCCCGAGAAGTTGGTGCCCGGCCCCCGGCCGGTGCCCAAGCCCGCGCCGGGCGAGGTTCTGGTGAAGGTGGAGGCGGCCGGCATCAACAGGCCGGACGTGATGCAGCGCAAGGGGCTCTACCCGCCGCCCCCCGGCGCATCCGATATTCCCGGGCTCGAGATTGCCGGGACCGTGGTGGCGCTCGGCGAGGGTGCGAATGCCTACAAGATCGGCGACAAGGTGTGCGCCCTCGTCACCGGCGGCGGCTATGCCGAATACTGCCCCGCTCACGAGGCTACTACCCTGCCCGTGCCCGAAGGCCTCTCCATGGCCGAGGCCGCGGCCATGCCCGAGACCGTCTTCACCGTATGGAGCAATATCTTCGACCGCGGCGGACTGAAGGCCGGAGAGACCCTGTTGGTTCATGGCGGAGCGAGCGGCATCGGCACCACGGCGATCCAGCTGGCCAAGGCGTTCGGCGCTCGCGTGGTGGTCACCGCTGGATCAGACGAGAAGTGCGCCGCCTGCGTGAAGCTCGGCGCGGACCTTGCGGTGAACTACAGGACGCAAGACTTCGTCGCGGAGGTGAAGAGCTTCACCGCCGGCAAGGGCGCCAACGTCATCCTCGACATGATCGGCGGGCCTTACATCCAGAAGAATTATGAGGCGGCGGCGCAGGACGGCCGCATCGTCCAGATCGCCTTCCAGCAGGGCGCCAAGGCCGAGGTGGACTTCATGCGCCTCATGCTGAAGCGCCTCACGCACACCGGCTCCACCCTCCGCTCGCGCCCGGTAGCCGAGAAGGCGGCCATTGCCGCGGCTATCGTTGAGCACGTGCTGCCGCTGATTGCCGCCGGAAAGTACCGCCCGGTGATGGACGAGACCTTCCCTCTCACGGACGCGTCCGGCGCGCACGCCCGCATGGATGCAAGCGCGCACGTGGGCAAGATCGTGCTGGTGGTGGGATAGTTACAGAGGAGGCGGAGGCGTTCCCCCGCCTCTGCCTTCACGGGCGCCAGTCGCGCGGGGGCACGCCGCCCGAGCGCTGGATGGCCTCGATGACCTCCCGCTGGCGGCGGTCGGTGCGCTTCATGTGCACCGCGATGACCGCATGGGCGGAGGGCACCAAGAACATCAACGGGAAGATCAGGCCGAGCAGGATGCACGGCACGATCATCACCAGATTGATGATGGCCGAGATAGGCTGCCCGTTCACCAGCAGGCCGACGGGCGGCAGCAGAGCGGCGAGAATGTAGATCATGGTCTTCCCGGGCCCTCCTTTGAGGCCCAACGTCCATATGGTGTGCCCTGCCCGCGCTGCAAGGATCGGGGCGACACCATGCGCCGAACGCTGGTTGATCGCGGCGCCGCCTCCGCCTATTGCGGAGAAGGGGAAACGGCGAGGCCCGAACGGACCGGCCCAAAGGTAAGCTGATGCAGCTCAAGGCGCTCCCGCCTCAAGTCCTCATTCCGCTCATTGTCGCCTGCGCGCTCTTCATGGAGCAGGTGGACTCGACCGTCATCGCCACCTCCCTGCCCGCTATCGCCGCCGACCTCGGCGAGGACCCGGTGGCGCTGAAGCTGGCGCTGACCTCCTACCTGCTCTCCCTGGCCGTTTTCATCCCGGCCAGCGGCTGGGCCGCCGACCGCTACGGCGCGCGCACGGTCTTCCGCTCGGCGATCGTCATCTTCACAATCGGCTCTATCCTGTGCGGGCTCTCGTCATCGCTGGCGGACTTTGTGCTCTACCGGATCGTCCAGGGCATGGGCGGAGCCATGATGGTGCCGGTCGGGCGGCTCGTCATCCTGCGCTCCGTGCCGAAATCCGAGCTGGTCTCCTCGCTGGCCTGGCTCACCATTCCTGCGCTACTGGGCCCGGTGTTCGGCCCGCCGCTGGGCGGCTTCATCACCACCTATTTCGACTGGCGACTCATCTTCTTCATCAATGTGCCGATCGGCGTGCTGGGCGTGTTCCTCGCCACCCGCTTCATCGAGAACGTGCGCGAGGAGGACGTGCCGCCGCTCGATCTCAAGGGCCTGATCCTGTCGGGCGCTGGGCTTGCCGGCCTCGTCTTCGGATTTGCCGTGCTGGGGCAGGAGGTGCTGGTGCCGAAATGTGCGGCGATCGCGATCGGCGTCACCGGGGCGTTCTTCCTGTTCCTCTACGTGCGCCACGCCCGAGTCACCCCGCACGCCGTGCTCGATTTGCGGCTGCTGCGCCACGGGACGTTCCGCGCGGGCGTCGTGGGAGGCTCTCTGTTCCGCGTGGGCATCGGCGCCATGCCGTTCCTCCTGCCGCTGATGCTGCAGCTCTCCTTCGGCCTTTCGCCCTTCGCCTCCGGACTACTCACCTTCACCGCCTCCGCCGGGGCGATGGCCATGAAATTCACCGCCGCAAAG
>JAYSCE010000232.1:0-6936 GCA_041915035.1 Xanthobacter sp. | reverse complement strand
TGGACACCCTCACGACGCAGTACGCGCGGGTGGCCGCCGCCGTCGAGGCCGCCGGCCGGGAGCGCGACTCCCTGGTCTACTCGGCGGCGTTCGTGGTGTGCGCGGGCCGGGACGACGCGGAGATCGCCCGCCGCGCCGAAGTGCCCCTCTACGTCCACTTCGGCACCCTCTGGGGCCTGCCGGAGAGCGGCGCCAACGGCGAGGACGCCGACACCATCCTGGAGCGCGTCATCCCCCTCCTGAAGGAAGGCGACGTGCTCGCCCATCCCTTCACCCGCCATCCCGGCGGCTTCGTGAACCAGAAGGGCGAAGTGCACCACGTCATCCAGGCCGCCCTCGACCGCGGTCTGAAGGTGGACGTGGGACACGGCAGCCACTTCTCCTACCGCCTCGCGAAGAAGGCCATCGCCGCCGGCGTCGTGCCGCACACGTTGGGCGCCGACATGCACGGCTACAACACCCATGTCCCCGCCCCCGCCGGCACGCCGGAGGAGCACTATGACGACGAGAACCACCCCTTCAAGGGGCAGGCCCGTTTCAGCCTCACCCAGGCCATGAGCTCCATGATGGCGCTCGGTCTCTCGCTGGAACAGGTGGTGCCCATGGTCACCATCAATCCCGCAAAGATGATCGGCCTCACCGACCGCGTTGGCTCGCTCACCGTGGGCTATGCGGCCGACGTCTCGGTCCTGGATGACCATCGCGGCCGCTTCCTGCTGCGCGACAACGAGGACACCAAGGTGGTGGCCGAGCGGCTGCTGACCCCTGCCTTCTGCCTGCGCGCCGGCAAGAAGTTCGATGCCGACGCCGTCATCCTGCCCCGGGCGGTGGCGGCGTGAGCCCGGCATCCGCTACGGTGCGGCCTGCCCCGCAGGAGGTCTGGGACACCCTGTCCCAGGCCGAGCGGGATGCGGCCTACAACAACAATGCCGCGGTGAAGACCAGCGCGGCATGGGTCGAGGCACGCGACAGGGAGGCCCCGCGCTTCCGTGCCGCCACGCCCGCCCATCTGGACGTGCTCTACGGCCCCGGCGCGCGGCAGAAGCTGGACATCTATCCCGGCACGCCGGGGGCGCCCTGCCTCGTCTTCATCCATGGCGGCTATTGGCAGCGCAACAGCCGCGAAGTTTTCGCCCACTACGCTGAGGGGCTGCTCGCCCACGGCTGGTCCGTGGCGATGCCCAGCTACACGCTGGCACCGCAGGCGCGCCTCGGCGCGATCGTCGCCGAGATCGGCGCGGCGCTCGACCTCATCGGCGGGGACGGCGCGCAGTATGGCCTCACCGGCCCGGTGGTTCTCTCCGGGTGGTCAGCCGGCGCACAGCTGGCGGTGATGCAGCTTGACCATCCCGCCGTCGCCGCCGGCCTCGCCATCTCCGGCGTCTATGAGCTGGCGCCGCTGCGCGACACCTTCCTGAACGCCGCGCTGGATCTGACGGACGCGGAAATCGCCGCCTGCTCGCCGCTGCGTCATGCGCCGTCGTCGAAGCCGCTGGCTATCGCCTACGGCACCGCGGAAGTGCCGGCACTGGTGCATGATTCCCGCGCGCTGGCCGCAAAGCGTGTGGCCGCCCACGCGCCCGGCGCGCTGCTGCCCATCCTCGGGGCCGACCATTTCTCCATCCTCGACGAGTTGCGCCGCCCGGACGGTCTTCTGGTGGGCGCCGCGCTCGACCTGATGGCGGGAGCCAAAGCATGACCGAGCCGCGCACCAAAGAGGGCGTGGGCGCCCGTCTTCCCCGCAAGGAAGACGACCGGCTGATGCGCGGGCGCGGCCAGTTCATCGCCGATATCCGCCTGGCCGGAATGCAGGACGTCGCCTTCGTGCGCAGCCCGCTGGCCCATGCGCGCATCCGCGCCATCCATGTGCCGGAGGACCTGAAGGGGCGCGTCTTCACCGCCGACGACCTCGATGGGGTGAAGCCCATCCGCGCCGTCTCGGGCCTGCCCGGCTTCAAGGTGTCGGAGCAGCCGGTGCTCGCCACCGGCAAGGTGCGGCAGGTGGGTGAGCTGATCGCCATGTGCGTCGCCGACACCCGCGCCGAGGCCGAGGACATGGCCGCCCGCGTGGAGCTAGACCTCGAGGAGCTGCCCGCCCTTCATGACATGCTGGACGCCCGCAAGCCGGGCGCGGCGCTGGTGCATGAGCACTGGGGCGACAACGTCTTTCTCGAAAGCCTCGTGAACATCAACATCGAGGCCGCCTTCGACGCGCCGGTGAAGGTCTCGCGCACCATCTCCACCGCCCGCCAGTGCATGGCGCCCATCGAGGGCCGCGGCACGGTGGTGCATTTCGATCATCGCGCCGACCAATTGGTGGTCCACACCGCCAGCCAGATGCCACACATCGTGCGTTCCGGCCTCTCCGAATGCCTGGGGCTGGAAGAAGGGCAGGTCCGCATCATCTCCCCGGACGTGGGTGGCGGCTTCGGCTACAAGGCCATCCTGCTCAGCGAGGACGTGTGCCTCGGCTGGCTCGCGCGGAAGATCGGCCGGCCTGTGCGCTGGCTGGAGGACCGCCGCGAGCACCTGACCGCCAGCGCCAATTGCCGCGAGCACCATTACGAGATCACGCTCTATGCCGAGCGCGACGGCACGTTGCGCGGCATCGATTGCGAGGCGAGCGTGGATAGCGGCGCCTATTCCGCCTACCCCTTCTCCGCGTGCCTCGAAGCCGCGCAGGTGGCGAGCATCCTGCCGGGCCCCTACGATTTCCCGTCCTATCGCTGCCGCACCTGGTCGGTTGCCACCAACAAGTGCCCGATCCTGCCCTATCGCGGCGTGGCCCGCACCGGCGTGTGCTTCGCGCTGGAAGTGGCGCTGGACGCGCTCGCGGCGGAACTCGGCCTCGCCCCCGAAGTGGTGCGGCTGAAGAACCTCGTGCGGCCCGAGCAGATGCCGTTCGACAACATCACCAACAAGCATTTCGACAGCGGCAATTATCCCGAGGCGCTGCGGCAGGCGCTCGACGCGATCAAGGCCGATGCGGTGCGCACGCGCCAGCTCGCGGGGGAGCCGGATGGCCGCCGCATCGGCCTTGGCCTCTCCATCTATTGCGAGCAGGCCGCCCACGGCACCTCCGTCTATTCCGGCTGGGGCATCCCCATGGTGCCCGGACACGAGCAGGCCGGCGCCCGCCTGACCCCGGATGGCGGGCTGGAACTGCGCATCGGCGCCCACTCCCACGGCCAGGGGCTGGAGACGACGCTGGCGCAGGTCGCTCACGAAATCCTCGGGCTCCCCGTCGCCCGCACCCGCCTCGTGCATGGCGACACGGCCATGACGCCCTATTCCACCGGCAGCTGGGGCTCGCGGGTGATGGTGATGGCCGGCGGCGCCGTGGCGACCGCCTGCACCGAGCTTGCCGAGCGCATCCGCCGCATCGGCGCGCACATGCTTCAGGCCCGGCCCGAGGATGTGCGGCTCGACGCCGGGCGCGTCATCGGCCCGTCGGGCGATGTGACCATCCAGCAGGTGGCCCACACCTGGTATCGCCGCCCGCAGGACCTGCCGGCGGACGTGGACCCGCATGGCCTCGAAGTCACCGCCGGCTACAAGCCGGTGCGCGACAGCGGCACCTTCAGCTACGCCGCCCATGCGGTGGTCGTCGCGGTGGACCCGGACCTCGGCGAGGTGGAGATCCTCGACTACGCCATCGTGGAAGATGGCGGCACGCTGGTGAACCCCATGGTGGTGGACGGCCAGATCATCGGCGGCCTCGCCCAGGGCATCGGCACCGCGCTTTATGAGGAGATGGCGTTCGATGCCTCCGGCCAGCCGCTCGCCTCGACGCTGGCGGACTATCTGCTGCCCGGAGCGCCGGAAGTGCCCATGCCCTTCATCGGCCACATGGAGACGCCCTCGCCCTATACCAAGTTCGGCGTGAAGGGCATCGGCGAGGGCGGGGCCATCGCGCCGCCCGCCGCCATCGCCAACGCCATCAACGACGCCCTGCGCCCGCTGGGCGCGGAGATGCTGCGCTCGCCCGTGACGCCCCGGCGCATCGTGGAGCAGGTCCTGGCGATGCGCGCCGGCGAAAGGAGTGCGGCATGAAGCCCGCCCCCTTCCGCATCGAGCGCCCGCGCACCATCGCCGACGCCGTCGCGCTCCTCGCCTCGAGCGGGGATGGCGCCAAGGTGATGGCCGGCGGCCAGTCCCTCGGCCCCATGCTCAACCTGCGCCTCGCTACGCCCGAGCTGATCATCGACCTTTCCGGCATCGATGATCTTCGCACAGTGCGCGAGGAGGCCGGGCACATGGTCTACGGCGCCCTCGTCACCCACGCGGATGTGGAGGATGGCCGCGCCCCGGACGTGGGCGTGAACATCCTGCGCCGCGTGGCCGGCGGCATCGCCTATCGCGCCGTGCGCAACCGCGGCACCATGGGGGGTAGCCTCGCCCATGCCGACCCCGCCGCCGACTGGGTGAACGCCTTGTCCGTGCTCGGCGCGGAGGTGGAGATCGCCGGGCCGGCGGGCCCGCGCCGCCTCGCCATGGGCGCCTTCCTGACCGGGGCGCTCGCCACGGCGCTGGTGCCGGGCGAGATCCTCGTTTCCGTGCGGGTGCCGAAGGTGCCCGCCACCGCGCGCTTCGGCTATGTGAAGCACTGCCGCAAGGTAGGCGAGTTCGCCCACGCCATTGGCGCCGTGCTCATCGATCCGCCCACCGGCACCGGCTGCGCGCTGATGGGCGCCCTCGACGCTCCACCCCTCGTCTTCGCCGACGCCGCCCCTCTGTTCGGCGGCCCCATCGATGCCGGCTTTGCCACCCGCTTCGACGCTCCCGCCGCCGACGCGGCCCTCGCCACCGCGGGCATGACGGACGCGGTGGACCGCCACGTCCACGTCGAAGTTCTGCGCCGCGCCGCCGCGCAGGCCGCCGGCCTCTTCACCGACACGCGGAGCGCCGCATGACCGCTTCGCCAAGGCCCGAGACCCTCGCCATGGGCGCGTCCCGCATGATTTCGCTGACCCTCAACGGTCACCCCGTGACGGCCGAGGCGGAGGGGCGCACCAACCTCGCCGATTTCGTGCGCGATACGCTGGACCTCACCGGGACCCATATCGGCTGCGAGCACGGCGTGTGCGGCGCCTGCACCATTCTCGTGGACGGCGAGCCGGCCCGCGCCTGCCTCTCCTTCGCCGGCGCCTGCCAGGGGGCAGAGGTCGTCACCATCGAGGGGCTGGACGACGATGCCGTCACCGCCGATCTGCGCGCCGCCTTCAATCGCGAGCACGCGCTCCAGTGCGGCTTCTGCACGCCGGGCATGCTGGTGTCGGCCCGCGACCTCGTGCTGCGCCTGCCCGAGGCGGACGAGACCCGCATCCGCCTCGGCCTCGCCGGCAATCTCTGCCGCTGCACCGGCTATGCGGGCATCGTGAAGGCGGTTGCTTCCGTCATCGCCGCGCGGCGGGCACAGGGCATCGGCCCGTTAACCGCCGAGCGCCGCCTCGGCCCGGTGGGCGCGCGGGCGGGGGGAGCGGTGTCCACGGCACAGCCGGCCGCAGTCGCCGCCGCCGCGGTTCCCTCCGCCGTCATGGTCCTCCCCGAGGATTTCGCTCCCGCCCACAGCTTCGAGCAGAGCTTCGAGGTGCCCTTCCCGCCGGCCGAGGTGTTCGCCTTCTTCGACCGCATCGAGGAGGTTGCCGCGTGCCTGCCCGGCGCGGTCATCGATGCCATGCCCTCGCCTGAAAAGGTGGAAGGCGGAATGCGAGTCAAGCTCGGCCCCATCGCCACCACCTTCCGCGGCAGCGCCCGCATCGGCCGCGATGACGCGACCATGACCGGCACCATCCACGGCGCAGGGGCGGATGGGCGCTCGCGTACGGAAGGCCTCATCCGCTATCGCGTGACGGACGGCAAGGCGCCCGGCTCCGCCCGCGTGGCGCTGGACGTGGGCTACACGCTGAAGGGGCCGCTCGCCCAGTTCGGCCGCCCGGGCCTCGTGCGGGAGGTGGCGGGGCGGCTCATCGCCGAGTTCGCCGCGAACCTCGAAGCCCGACTTTCCGGGAGCGAGGCCCCGCCCACACAGACGCGCGGCCTCGACCCGCTCAAGCTGCTCATTTCCCTCATTTCCGATCGCCTCGGCCGCCTGTGGCGCCGTGGCGGCCCCACTTCTTGACCCTGACTGCCCTAATCGAGACTGGAGCCCATCCATGATGATGTCACGCCGGACCACCCTCGCCGCCCTCGCCTTCAGCCTCCTTGCCGGCACGGCCTTCGCCGCCGACACCATCAAGATCGGCGTCAACGAGCCCCTCACCGGCGCCTTCGCGGCCTCCGGCACCTATGTGGTGAACGGCGCCAAGATCGCCGCCGACGAGATCAACGCCAAGGGCGGCATCCTCGGCAAGAAGGTCGAGCTCGTCATCGAGGACAACAAGAGCAACCCGACCGAGGCCGCCTCGGTGGCGGAAAAGCTCATCACCTCTGACAAGGTGCCGGTGCTGATGGGCGCGTGGGGCTCCTCCCTGACGCTGGCCACCATGCCGAAGCTGGAAGAATATTCCGTGCCGATGCTGGTGGAGACCTCCTCCTCCGGCAAGATCACCACCTCCGGCAACCCCTTCATCTTCCGCATCTCGCCGCCTTCCTCCGTCGAAGCGGAGGCGTTCGAGCCCAGCGTCAAGAAGCTCGGCCTGAAGAAGGTGGACTTCCTCGTCATCAACAATGACTGGGGCCGCGGCGCCGCCGCCGACTTCTCCAAGATGCTGAAGGCCAACGGCGTCGAGGTCGGCCTCGTGGAGACCATGGACCAGTCGGCGCAGGACATGAGCGCCCAGCTCGCCAAGCTGAAGGCCTCCGACGCCGACACCATCATGGTGACCAGCGCCGTGGACCAGCTCACCCTCCTGTTCAAGCAGATGGCGGCGCTCGGCCTCAAGAAGCGCATCATCACCACCGGCGGCTCGCAGAACCCGGACCAGATCATCGCCC
>JAYSCE010000231.1:2971-6948 GCA_041915035.1 Xanthobacter sp. | reverse complement strand
GGCTTCCTCCACCGCCTCGCCCACCAGATTGTCGAAATCGATGAAGTAGAGGCCGGTGGCGTAGCAATCCACCTCCGTGCGGAAGGCGCCGCCGAGGAGCTTGTGCACCGGCTTGCCGCAGCTCTTGCCGATGATGTCCCACAGGGCGATGTCGATGCCGCTGATGGCGGCAATGGACATGCCCTTGTTCCCGTAGTCCTTGATGCGGTTGTAGAGGTCTTCCCAGATCACCTCCACGTCGAACGGGTCGCGGCCGAGGATGCGCGGGCCGAACTGGGTCTCGATGAAGGCCTTGGCGACCGCCGAGGGGCCGTAGCACTCGCCCCAGCCGACGATGCCGTCGGCCGTCTCGATCTCCACCAGGCAGGTGCCGCGCGTCTTGTAGAGCCAGCCCCGCGAGGAGGTGAACGGCTTCTCGACGGGCGCCGCCATGACATGGGCCCGGACACTCTTGATGACGCTCACGTCGCGCCCTTTCTTTGGGATCGGGAAGGGAAGAAGGGCGCGGGCGAAGCGATGCCCGCGCCGTTGCCGGGCGTTATTCCGCGCCCTTGAACACCTGGGTGGCCACCGCGTTCAGCGACTTCTGGACCGCGTTCACCTCGGCATCGAGCGCATCGCCGGTGAGGTCGTCCACCAGCACGCCGTTCTCCGCCGCGAAGGTCTTGAAGCGGGGGTCCTGGATCGACTTGCGGAAGGCGTCGATGAGGGTCTTGCGCACATCCGGCGGCATCTTCGCGGGGCCGACGATATAGGCCATCTGCACCACCGGGCCGTAGGGGAAGACGTCGAAGCCCTTCTCCTTCATGGTCGGCACGTCGGGGAAGACGGTGAGGCGCTGGTTGTCGAAGATGGCGATGGGCTTCACCTGCCCCGCCTTGATCTGCGCGATGCTTTCGGAGGGCTTCAGCACCGCGGCGTCGATCTGCCCGCCGGCGAGGTCGGTGATGACCTTGGCGCCGCCCGGATAAGGCACGTTCACATAGTCTACGCCCGCCGCCTTGGCGGTCATGGTCGCGAAGATGTGGTTGATGTTGAAGCTGCCCGGCGTGCCGATGGTGATCTTGCCGGGATTGGCCTTCATCTGGGCCACGAAGGCATCCACGTCCTTCGCCCCGTCCGTCTTCACCAGCAGCATCAAAGGATCGCTGGACACGCGGGCAATGCCGGCGAACTGGTCGTTGCGCAGCGGCGTCTTGTTCTGCGCGATCATGGACAGGGTGGACGAGGTGCCCATGCCAATGGTGTAGCCATCGGGATTGGCGCTGGCGACGCGACCCATGCCGATGGTTCCGGTGCCGCCGGGCACGTTGTCCACGATGATGCGCACGCCGTTCTCGGCGAGGATCGGCGCGAGCACGCGCGCGGCGATGTCGTTGGAACCGCCCGCGTTCCACGGAACGATGAGGCGCACCTCGCGGCTCGGGAACTTGTCCTGGGCGGTGGCGCTCCCGGCGGACGCGAGGAGAACCGCCCCCAGAGCGAGGGCAAGGCTGTGCTTCATTGGCGCGTCTCCCTTTTGTTGTTTGTTATAACAAACGACATATAAGCTGCTTGTCAACGCGCTTTTCCAGTGCTCCCCTTGGATAATGGACTCGAACGCGACCGTCGCCGACCGCAACCTTTCCCGGCTCTCCCGCGAGCCCTTGTGGGACCGCGCCCATGCGCAGCTACGCGAGGCGCTGCTGGCCGGCCGGTTCGAGCCGGGCAGCGCGCTGGTCCTGCGCCAACTGGCGGAGACGTTCGGGACGTCCATAACCCCGGTCCGCGATGCCATCGCCCGGCTCGTCGCGCAGGGCGTGCTGGAGCAGGGGCCGCGAAATTCCGCACTGGTGCCGGACCTGCGCAGGAGCGCACTGGTGGACATCACCATGGTCCGCTGCGAGCTGGAAGGCCGGGCCACGCGCGAGGCGGCGCATAAGGCGACGCCGGCCGACATCGACGCGCTGGACGCCCTCCTCGCGGACATGCGGGGCATGATCGCCCGGCGGGCCCTCGACGCCTATCTGGACATCCACCGCCGCTTCCATTTCGGCATCTATGCCCTGGCCGGCATCCCCCTCCTCGACGAGATGATCGAGAACCTCTGGCTGCGCTGCGGGCCGATCCTGTCCTTCGTGGTGCCGGAATATGTGGTGCTGCTGAAGGGCACCGATCACCATCAGGCCGCCCTCGACGCGCTGCGGCGCCGGGACGGTGCCGCAGCCGAGGCGGAGATCGTCGCCGATATCGAGGAGGCGGGGCGCTATCTCCTCAGCCTCGCCGACCCGTCCGGCCGGATCCGGCGGCGCGTGCCGGCCTGATCGGCACAAAAAACCCCGGCCTGAAGGACAGGCCGGGGCAGATCTTGGGCGATGCGCGGAGCGCGCTGGCTCAGCTCTTCACCATCGGGCAGTTGCCCTCGGCGATGGGACGGAAGGCATCCTTGGCGGGGATGGTCTCGACGAGGTTGTAATAGTCCCACGGCCCCTTGGACTGGTCCGGCGTCTTCACCTGGAACAGGTACATGTTGTGGATGTGCCGGCCATCGGCGCGCACCTGGCCCTTGCCGAACAGCGCATCGTCGGAGGGCATCTCCTTCATCTTCGCCACCACCTTCTGGCCCTCGGTGGTGTTGGCCGCGGCGGCGGCGCGCCGATAGTGGAGCGCGCCGGAATAGACGCCCGCCTGGTTGGCCGTCGGGCGGCGACCGTTCATCTGCGCCGCGAAGCGGTCGGCATAGGCGCGGGTGCCGTCGTTCATGTTCCAGTAGAAGCCTTCCGTGAGGAACAGGCCCTTGGCCACCGGCAGTCCGAGGGAATGCACGTCGGTGAGCTGCATGAGAAGGGCGGCGAGGCTCTGCTTCTGGGTGAGGCCGAACTCGGAGGCCGCCTTCACGGAATTGATGGTGTCACCCACCGCATTGGCGAGGGCCACTACCTGCGCGCCGCTGGCCTGCGCCTGCAGGATGAAGGAGGAGAAGTCCGAAGCGTTCGTCGGATGCCGCACGGCGCCGAGGATCTTGCCGTTCTCAGCCTTCACCACGGCCATGGCGTCGGCCTCCAGCGCGTGGCCGAAGGCATAGTCGGCGGTGACGAAAAACCAGGTGTCCTTCTTCGCCTTCAGCAACGCCAGCGCCGTGCCATGGGCCAGCGCCCAGGTGTCATAGGTCCAGTGCACCGTATTGGGCGAGCACTTCTCGCCGGTCAAAAGCGCGGTGCCGGGGCCGGAGGCGATGAAGGCCACGTTCGAGCCGCGCGCCGCCTCCTGGACTGCCAGCGCGACGGAGGAGAAGGGCACGTCGAGGATCGCATCCACCGTGCCGTCGGCGATCCATTTGCGGGTCGTTGCCGAGCCGATGTCCGGCTTGTTCTGGTGATCGACGGAGATCACCTCCACCTCGATGCCGGGATGCTCCTTCTTGAAGTCCTCGGCCGCGAGGCGTGCCGAGACCACCGAGCCCATGCCGGTGGAATCGGAAGCGAAGCCCGAAAGATCGGTCAGCACGCCGAGGCGGATCTTGTTGCCGGGGATTTCCGCGCGGGCGGGCGTGGGCGCGGCGAAGTGCGCCGCGGCGAGGAATGCGGCGCCCGCGGCGAGCGCGAGCCGGGTTGTCCTGAGCATGGTTTTCTCCCTGTGTGTTCTTTTGTCTGTTCTTGAAACGCCGCGCGGTCAGCCACCGCGCACCTCTTCGAGCACCTTCTGCGCCACATCCATGCGCACGCTCGCCCGCTCCACCAGAAGGCGCGCCACGCGATCGATCTCCTCGCCCACGGCACCGGCCATCATCGCGATGTTCTGGGCATGGAGCGCCATGTGGCCCTTCTGGATTCCGGTGGTGGCGAGCGCCTTCAGGGCCGAGAAATTCTGCGCCAGCCCCACCGCCGCGATGATGCGGGCGAGCCGCTCGGCGGTGGTGACGCCGAGGATGGCGAGGCACGCCCGCGCCGTGGGATGCACCTTGGTGGCGCCGCCGATGAGCCCCACCGCCAGCGGCA
>JAYSCE010000231.1:0-2961 GCA_041915035.1 Xanthobacter sp. | reverse complement strand
GGAGGCGGAAAGGTTGCCGTCCCTGTCCACCTCATAGGTGGTGAGCGAGGTGTAGCGGCCGGAGCGGGCGGCGAAAGCGTGGGCGCCCGCCTCCACCGCGCGGGTGTCGTTGCCGGTGGCGAGCACCACGGCGGAAATGCCGTTCATGATGCCCTTGTTGTGGGTGGCGGCGCGGTAGGGATCGGCGGCGGCGAACTCGTAGGCGGAGACGATGCCGTCGCGCACCGCTTCGCCGCCGATGTCGGCTGCCTTCCACACCGCCCGGGCGCGGGCGAGGCGACGGTCGGCGAGGTTGGAGAGGATGCGCAGATAGACCCGCCCGCCGCTCCACGCGGCAATGGAGGGCGCGAGCTTCTCCGCCATGGTGTTCACCGCGTTTGCGCCCATGGCGTCGCGCGTATCGACGATGAGATGGGTGACGACCATGGTGCCCGACGGCGTATCGAGGAGGCGCACCTCCAGATCCCGGAAACCGCCGCCCAGCGACACCAGCACCGGATCGCACGCATCGCACGCGGCCTTGATCTCGTCCCGCTTCTCCAGAATACGAATGCGCGCGCCGGCCGGGTCCGCCACCTCCACCGCCTGCACCTGCGCGATCATCAGATTGCCGGAGACCGAGGTGAAAAAGCCCGTCTCGTAATTCTGCTTCGCCGCATTGCAGACGGCGGCGACCACGGAGGATTCCTCCGTTGCCATAGGGATCAGCACGTCCTCGCCGTCGATCTTCATGTTGGTGGCGACACCCACCGGAATGTTCATGGTGCCGATGACGTTCTCGATGAGCTTGTCGGCCAGCACCGGATCGAGATTACCCATGTTGGCGAGGTGGGCGACCTGCGCCTCGTCCAGCCCGGCGAAGGCCGCGACGAGGTCGAGCCGGTCGCGCGGGCTCAATTTGTGGAAGCCGGCAATGCGGGAGGAACGGTTGGTGCCGGCGGCGCTGGTCATCTTCGGGCCTTCCTGTGGTCGCGCGGCAGCGCCGGACGGCGGACGCGAGGCAGGCGCGAAGGCAATGCCCGCCCCCAGAGGTGGCGCGGCAGCCGGCGTTTCCGTCCCTGTCTCTTGTCGGCCGCGCACGGCGTGCCTGTTGGTGCGGACTTTCCGCTGCGGCGAAGGGTACGGCAAGGAACACTTTGCGTTGGAAACGATGCAGCCGTACCCTTCATTTCATGGGTACGATTGAGCAGCTTCTCCAGGAAGACGAGAGCCTGACGCGCGTGGATGCGGTGGTCCGCCTCCTGTCGCGCCGCATCGATGCGGGCCAGCTGCGGCCGGGGGAGAAACTGCCCTCCATCCGCGCTGCCTTCACCGCTTTCGGCGTTTCGCGCAACACGCTGGTGGAAGCCTATGAGCGCCTCGCCGCCTCCGGTCGCATCGAGGCGCGGCCCGGCTCCGGCTTCTATGTGATGCGCACCCGCGCCGAGCCGGTGCGGCCGCCCGCCGCCCCTGCCGTCATCGAAGCGGTGGACAGCGTATGGCTGCTGCGCGAGCAGCTGGAGCAGCATTGCGACGTGCGCGTCGGCGACGGCCGCCCGCCCCCCTCATGGATGGAAGGCTCGGAGGTGGGGCGCTATCTCAAGCCCATCAACCGTCCCGGCCGCCGCCCCTTCCCGGCCAGCTACGGCAGCCCCTTCGGCTTTCCCCTGCTGCGCGAGGCCATCGCCGGCCTCCTCGCCGAGCGCTCCATTGCCGCCGATCCCGCGCGGGTTCTGCTGACGCAGGGCGCCAACCACGCGCTGGACCTGATCGTACGCATGCTGGTGGAGCCGGGCGACACGGTGCTGGTGGATTCGCCCGGCTATTATCCCCTCTTCGGCAAGCTACGCCTCGCCAAGGCGCGCACGCTCGGCATCCGCCGCACGCCCGAGGGGCCGGACGTGGCGGACCTCGCGGAGAAGGCGGCCGAGAGCGGCGCCAAGCTGTTCTTCACACAATCGCTGGCGCACAATCCCACCGGATCGTCCCTCACGCCGGCGGTCGCCTACCGGCTGCTTCAGGTGGCCACCCGCCACGGACTTCTCGTGGTGGAGAGCGACCCGTTCGCCGACCTCCTGCCCGCCGCTCACCCGCGCCTCGCCTCGCTGGACCAATTGGAGCGGGTGATCCATGTGGGCACCTTCGCCAAGACCCTCTCGGCGAGCCTGCGCTGCGGCTATGTGGTGGCCTCCGCCGATCTCATCGAGCGTCTCGGCGCGCTCAAGATGGTGACGAGCGTGAACTCCTCCGGCTATGTGGAGCGCATCGTCCACGACCTCATCACCTCCGGCCAGTATCGCCGCCATCTCAAGCGCCTGCGCGGCCGCGTCTCGGCGGCGACGGACCAGGCGCAGGCGACGTTGGGCCGGCTCGGCCTGCCCATCTTCGGCCCGCCGGGCGGCGGCTTCTATCTGTGGTGCGAGTTGCCCGAGGGGCTGGACGACAGCGCCCTCTCCCGCCGCGCCGCCGAGCGCGGCATTCTGCTGGCGCCGGGCGCGGTGTTCCATCCCGACGCGGAGCCGCGCCGGCCGTCGCTGCGCATCAATGTCGCCTATGCGGACGATCCGCGCTTCGAGAAATTCATGGCCGAGATACTGGGCTGATCTCAGTCGAAGCCGTAGAGCGCGGCGGGATTGTCGATGAAGACGCGGCGACGGGTTTCGGCATCCGCGCGATCAAGGCCGAGCAGGAGGGCCGGGTCAAGGTCGTCGGGCATCGCCTCGAACAGCTCGGTGTGCGGCCAGTCGCTGGCCCAGAGCAGCCGGTCGCTGCGGCAGGCGACAAGCGCCGCCACATAGGGCACGAGTGCCGCGTAGCCGTCCGGCTCGCGGCGGCACAGGCGGTAGGGCGCGGACAGCTTCACCCAGAGATTGCCTTCGGCGACCAGCTCCAGCACCTCGCCGAACGGGCCGCCCGCGGGCGGCAGGCCGGGGGCGAGGAAGCCCATATGGTCGAGCACCACGGGCACCGGACAGGCCCGCA
>JAYSCE010000230.1:0-6967 GCA_041915035.1 Xanthobacter sp. | reverse complement strand
TCGAGCCGACCATCGACTACGTCGTCACCAAGATCCCGCGCTTCGCCTTCGAGAAGTTCCCCGGCGCCGAGCCGACGCTGACCACCGCCATGAAGTCGGTGGGCGAGGCCATGGCCATCGGCCGCACCTTCCAGGAATCGCTGCAGAAGGCGCTGCGCTCGCTGGAGACGGGCCTCTCCGGCCTCGACGACATCGAGATCGAGGGCCTCGGCCAGGGCGACGACAAGAACGCCGTGCGCGCGGCACTCGGCACGCCCACGCCCGACCGCCTGCTCTACGTCGCCCAGGCCATGCGCCTCGGCCTCTCCGACGAGCAGATCCACGCCGCCTGCAAGATCGACCCGTGGTTCCTCGCCGAGATCCGCGGCATCGTCGAGACCGAGCAGAAGGTGCGCCGGCTCGGCCTGCCGGAGACGGCCGGCCAGTTCCGCCGCCTCAAGGCCATGGGCTTCTCCGACGCCCGCCTCGCCACCCTCGCGGGTCTCCACGAAGGCGAGGTGCGCGCGCGGCGCCACGCGCTGGACGTGCGCCCGGCCTACAAGCGCATCGATACCTGCGCGGCCGAGTTCGCCTCGCCCACCGCCTACATGTACTCGACCTACGAGACGCCTTTCGCCGGCAAGCTCGCCGACGAGGCGCAGCCCTCCGACAGGGAAAAGGTCATCATCCTCGGCGGCGGTCCCAACCGCATCGGCCAGGGCATCGAGTTCGACTATTGCTGCTGCCATGCCGCCTTCGCGCTGAAGGATGCCGGCTATGAAGCCATCATGGTCAACTGCAATCCGGAGACCGTCTCCACCGACTACGACACCTCGGACCGGCTCTATTTCGAGCCGCTGACGGCCGAGGACGTGCTGGAGCTGATCGCCCGCGAGAAGACCAAGGGCACGTTGAAGGGCGTCATCGTGCAGTTCGGCGGCCAGACGCCGCTCAAGCTCGCCAAGGCGCTGGAGGATGCGGACGTGCCGATCCTCGGCACCTCGCCCGACGCCATCGACCTCGCCGAGGACCGCGACCGGTTCAAGACGCTGCTCGACCGGCTCAAGATCCGCCAGCCGGCCAACGGCATCTCCTACAGCGTGGAGCAGGCCCGCCTCGTCGCCGCCGAGCTGGGCTATCCCATGGTGGTGCGCCCTTCTTATGTGCTGGGCGGCCGCGCCATGCAGATCATCCGCGAGGAGAGCCAGCTCGGCGACTATCTGCTGGAGACCCTGCCGGGCCTCGTGCCGCAGGAGATCAAGGCGCGCTATCCCAACGACAAGACGGGCCAGATCAACACCGTCCTCGGCAAGAACCCGCTCTTGTTCGACCGCTACCTGTCCGACGCCATCGAGGTGGATGTGGACGCGCTGTGTGACGGCAAGGACGTGTTCATCGCCGGCATCATGGAGCACATCGAGGAGGCGGGCATCCATTCGGGTGACAGCGCCTGCTCGCTGCCGCCCTATTCGCTGTCTCCCGACACCCTCGCGGCGCTGGAGAAGCAGACCGCGGCCATGGCGCTGGCCCTCGGCGTCGGCGGCCTGATGAACGTGCAGTACGCCATCAAGGGCGACGAGATCTACGTGCTCGAAGTGAACCCGCGCGCCTCGCGCACGGTGCCGTTCGTAGCCAAGGTCATCGGCCTGCCCATCGCCAAGATCGCGGCGCGGGTGATGGCCGGCGAGAAGCTGGCGAGCTTCAACCTCGTGCAGCCCAAGCTTGGCCACATCGCGGTGAAGGAGGCGGTGTTCCCCTTCGCCCGCTTCCCGGGCGTGGACACCGTGCTCGGCCCGGAGATGCGCTCCACCGGCGAGGTGATGGGCCTCGACACCGATTTCGGCGTGGCCTTCGCCAAGAGCCAGCTGGGCGGCGGCACCAAGGTGCCGAAGTCCGGCACGGTGTTCGTCTCGCTGAAGGACGGCGACAAGATCCGCATCCTGCCCACCATGAAGATGCTGGTGGACCTCGGCTTCAAGATCATCGCCACCTCGGGCACCCAGCGCTTCCTGGAGGAGCACGGCGTGCCGGCGGCGAAGATCAACAAGGTGCTGGAGGGTCGGCCCCACATCGTGGACGCCATCAAGAACGGCGGGGTCCAGCTGGTGTTCAACACCACCGAGGGCGCGCAGGCGCTGGCGGACAGCCGCTCGCTGCGCCGCGCCGCCCTCTTGCAGAAAGTGCCGTATTACACCACGCTGTCCGGAGCCATCGCTGCGGCGCAGGGGATCAAGGCCTATGTGGGCGGCGACCTTACGGTGCGTCCGCTGCAGGGCTATTTCGGTGCCGAGGGCGGAAGCGCCCGCGTCAGCCCGCGGGGCGAGGCCTCCGTCGCCTGAGCCCGCAAGGGAACACCGGACCGCGCGGGCCGTTGGGCCTCGACGCATTCGTCGCGGCCGTCCGGCGTCTGAAGGCGCGGGACGGGAGCATCGCCCGGGGGGCCGTCATGCGCCCGCGCCGGGACAGTCGCCGCAGCCGGGGGCCGAAAGGCTCCACGGGGCGGCTTTCTTTTCGACGCCGGCACCATCTGTGGGTCTCCGGCGCACCGAACCGTTTCAGGAGGTCTGACAAGGACCCATGGAGAAGATTCCGATGACGGCGGGCGGCTTTGTCGCCCTCGAGCAAGAGTTGAAGCAGCGTCAGCAGGTGGAGCGTCCGCGCATCATCAATGCCATCTCGGAGGCGCGCGCCCATGGCGATCTGTCCGAGAACGCGGAATATCACGCCGCCAAGGAGCAGCAGTCGCTGAACGAGGGCCGCATCGCCGAGCTGGAGGACAAGATCTCCCGCGCCGAGGTGATCGACGTGTCGAAGCTGTCCGGCGACATCGTCAAGTTCGGCGCCACGGTGACGCTGGTGGACGAGGACACCGAGGAAGAGAAGGTCTGGCAGATCGTCGGCGACAGCGAGGCTGACGCCAAGGCCGGCCGTATCTCCATCTCCTCGCCGGTCGCCCGCGCGCTGATCGGCAAGAAGAAGGGCGCCTCGGTGGAGGTCGTCACCCCCAAGGGCGCCCGCTCGTTCGAGATCGCGGACGTGCGCTGGGCCTGAGATTACCGCTTGCCCGAGCTTGAGGCAGGCTTGCCACGCCGAGGGGGCCAAACGCCCCCTCTTCACGCCCCCTTCGGCAGCCCCGCTTCCAGCGGCACGATCGGCGCGTCCTTGGACTGCTTGAGCGTCAGGGCCGTCTTCACGTTGCGCACGTTGGGCGCGGCGGTGATGTCCAGCACGAAGGTCTGGAAGGTCCGCAGGTCCGGCGCCACGCACAGCATCAGGAAATCCACGTCGCCCGAGAGCATCCAGGCGCTGCGTACCAGCGGCCAGCCGGCGATGCGCTCCTGGAAGGCGGCAAGGTCCGCCTCCGCCTGGCTGATGAGATGCACCATGGCGAAGGCCATGAGGTCGTAGCCGAGGCGTTTCTCATCGAGCAGCGCGCGGTAGCCCTCGATGATGCCTTCCTCTTCCAGCGCGCGCACGCGCCTGAGGCAGGGCGGGGCGGAGATGCCCACGCGCCGGGACAATTCCACATTGGTCATGCGACCGTCCCGCTGCAGCTCGTCGAGGATTTTCCAGTCGACAGCATCAAGGCGAACGGTCAAGGCACGGCTCCTTCGGGACGGGGGCGCAGACGCGGCGGACAGGGGCGTAACGTCCGCGCACCTTAGTCGCCGTATGCGGCAACGCAACGAAATAATATTGCGTCGTTTGCGCTGCGAAGAGACAGAAGCTGCCGCCTTGTGGGGGAGGGAGGGAGCCCCTACATTCGAGCATAGCTCACGCTGCGGCCATCGGTCGGTCTCTCCCACGGCCCGTCCCCTCTCCTGTCGCGGTTTTCCATTTCGAGCTTCTGGTTTCGAGGACGTCATGACCACCCACAGCGCCAAGGTCGTCATCATCGGGTCGGGTCCGGCCGGCTATACCGCGGCCATCTATGCGGCTCGCGCAATGCTGGAGCCGGTCCTGTTCGAGGGCATCCAGCCCGGCGGCCAGCTCACCATCACCACGGATGTGGAGAATTATCCCGGCTTCGCCGATCCCATCCAGGGCCCCTGGCTGATGGAGCAGATGCGCGCCCAGGCCAAGCACGTGGGCACGAAGATCATCGCCGACCACGTGAACAGTCTCGATCTCTCCAAGCGGCCATTCCGCATGGAGACCGAATCGGGCGACACGTGGCTCGCCGACGTGGTGATCCTCGCCACCGGCGCCCAGGCGCGCTGGCTGGGGCTCGAATCGGAGGCGGCGTTCCGCGGCTTCGGCGTTTCGGCCTGCGCCACCTGCGACGGCTTCTTCTATCGCGGCAAGGAAGTCGTGGTGGTGGGCGGCGGCAACACGGCGGTGGAGGAGGCCCTGTTCCTCACCAATTTCGCCTCCAAGGTCACGCTGGTGCATCGCCGCGACGCCTTCCGCGCCGAGCGCATCCTGCAGGACCGCCTGTTCGCCAACCCCAAGGTGAACGTGGTGTGGCACTCCGAGGTGGCCGACGTGGTGGGCGAGACCGGCGACATCTCCAAGGTCACCGGCGCGCGCCTGCGCGACGTTCGGACCGGAACCCTCACCGAGCTACCCGCTGACGGCATATTCATCGCCATCGGTCATGCGCCTGCCACAGAGCTGGTTAAAGACCAGTTGAAGCTCAAGGAGAGCGGATACGTATGGACGGCGCCCGATTCGACGGCGACGTCCGTGCCGGGCGTGTTCGCCGCCGGCGACGTGGCCGACGATGTGTATCGCCAGGCGGTCACGGCTGCGGGGCGGGGCTGCATGGCGGCGCTGGAGGCGGAGCGGTTCCTCGCCCACCACAGCGTGGCGCAGGCGGCAGAATAGGACCTCCGGGCGCGGGAACGCCCGGTGCGGATTTAAATGGGTTCAAGGAAGGCCGCGGGGCGGGGGCCCGCAGCTTCTCCCGAGACAAGCGAAAGAACAGCGCCACCTCGCCGGCCGGATGCCGGTGATGCTCAAGGGGCTCGGGCCGGATGGATTGGGACAAGCTTAAGGTCTTCCACGTGGCCGCGGAAGCGGGCTCCTTTACCCATGCCGGCGAGACCCTTGGGCTCTCCCAGTCGGCGGTGAGCCGGCAGGTCTCGGCGCTGGAGGCGGAACTGAAGGTTCCGCTGTTCCACCGCCACGCCCGCGGCCTCATCCTCACCGAGCAGGGCGAATTGCTCTACCGCACCGCCCATGAGGTGTTCCTCAAGCTGGAATCGGCGCGCGCCCAGCTCACCGACAGCCGCGAGAAGCCCAACGGCGACCTGCGCGTCACCACCACCATGGGCCTCGGCACCCACTGGCTCACCGCGCGTGTGGGCGAGTTCGTCGAGCTGTTCCCGGACATCCGCATCCAGCTCATCCTCACCGACGAGGAGCTGGACCTTGCCATGCGCGAGGCGGATGTCGCCATCCGCATGCGCCAGCCGGTGCAGCCGGACCTGGTGCAGCGCAAGCTCTTCACCGTCCATTTCCATGCCTATGCCTCGGCCGACTATCTCAAGCGCCATGGCCATCCGCGCACGCTGGATGAGCTGGACAAGCACCGCATCCTGCTGCTCGGCGGGCCGATCCCCTCCTATTTCCAGGGGCTGAACTGGCTGGAGCATGCCGGCCGCGACGGCTCGACCCCGCGCATTCCCGCCTTCGAGGTCAACAACGTGCTCGGCCTCAAGCGCGCGGTGGAGCGTGGCGTAGGCATCGGCACCCTGCCGGATTATCTCTCCGACGATTCCACGTCCCTCGTGCAGCTCTTTACCGATCGCGAGACGCCCAAGCTGGAGGCATACTTCACATATGCTCAGGAAATGCGCTCGGTGGCCCGGATTCAGGTCTTCCGCGACTTCCTGATTTCCAAGGCGCAGCGCTGGAATTACTGATTTATGACATGCGCCGGTGTTATGGTAGGGCTGAACTTGCCCAGCCAAGCGCTGGGCACATGCCTGATATGCGATCAGTATACGTTGCATTCTGCCTATTCGGGGAGCATCTTTGCCTTGCGCTGATCGCATCCTGTGCGGTGCATCAGCTGTTCCCCTCTGGAAGGTTCGCTGCTTTGCAGCGATACTTGCCGGGTCCCCTCCAGGACCCGGCATTTTTCTTTTGTGCGGTTGATTTTTGAGGATGCCGCAGCGGCGCTTTTCCCCCAATGTCAGGCGCCGGCTCTCAGGCCGGGGCAAAACGACCGGGGTGTGTCATGGCACTTCTCAAGCGTGGGCTCGCGGGCGAGCCGGTGAAGATCCTTCAGGCCAAGCTCGGCGTGACTGCGGACGGCCAGTTCGGCCCCGCCACCGAGGCCGCCCTCAAGGCCTACCAGACCCAGCACGGCCTCGCCGCGGACGGCATCGCCGGACCGGACACCTTCACGGCCCTCGGCCTGCCCGAGCTGGTGCTGCTCACCGTGGGCACCAAGGGCGAGGCGGTGAAGAAGCTGCAGACGGCGCTGGGCATCTCCGCCGACGGCGCCTTCGGCCCCGGCACCGCCAAGGCGGTGAAGGAATTCCAGGAGAAGAACGGGCTCGACGCGGACGGCATGGCCGGCCCCGACACCCTCGCCAAGATCCCGGCCTTCGCCGGCGTCTTCTCGCCGGAAGCGGTGGCCAAATCGCAGGCCGCGCCGGGCACCATCTCCACCGATGCCAAGCCCGCCGAGGCCGGCGCCACCGCCGCGCCGAAGAAGAGCATTTGGCAGACCATCACCTCCTTCTTCTCCTGAGCGCAGGCGGGGCGCGGGAACAGCGGCGACGCCCGGGCTTTGGCCCGGGATGACCCTTTCCGCCCCCGTCCCCCCGCTGCGCTTCGGCGCTGAAACCCAAACGGCCGCCCCGATGGGCGGCCGGTCATCCTCTTCAGGCTTGGCCGCTCTGATCGGCGGCCCGTTCCCGCCCGAGCCCGGACGTCCGCCGGAGCCGCCCATTCTGCCGCCGGACCCGGTAGAGGACCCGCCCGAGTGTCCGGAGCCGGGGCCGGACCTGCCCCCGCTCCCGGAGGGCGATCCCTC
>JAYSCE010000229.1:0-6979 GCA_041915035.1 Xanthobacter sp. | reverse complement strand
CGCCGTCGCCATCCTGTTGCGCGCCAACGGGCCGGTCTTCTGCTCCGGCGGCGACCTCAACTGGATGCGGCGCATGGTCTCCTATTCGCGGGAGGAGAACCTCGCCGATGCCATGGGCCTCGCAAAGCTCATGCGCACGATTGATCTCTCGCCCAAGCCCACCCTCGTGCGCATCCACGGTTCGGCCTTCGCCGGAGCGACCGGGCTCATCGCGGCGAGCGACATCGCGGTGGCAGTGCCGGAAGCGGAATTCGCCGTCACCGAGGTGCGCATCGGCCTCATCCCGGCGGTCATCAGCCCCTATCTGGTGCGGGCCATGGGCGCGCGTCAGGCGCGGCGCTATTTCCTCACCGCCGAGCGCTTCTCCGCCGCGACCGCACTGGAGCTGGGCCTTGTCCATGAGGTGGTTCCGCCGGAAGAACTGGACGCTGCCATCGCCCGCCACCTTAAGGCGCTGAAGGCGGCCAGCCCCGCCGCGCTCGCTGCCACCAAGGCGCTCGTCGCGGCCGTGGACCGGCCGCTCGACGACGCCGTCACCGCCGACACCGCCCATCTTATCGCGGACCAGCGCGCCAGCGCCGATGGCCGCGAGGGCGTCACCGCCTTCCTCGAAAAGAGAAAACCCAATTGGGGGGCCGCATGATCCGTCCCATCCGCACCCTGCTCGTCGCCAATCGCGGCGAGATCGCCGTGCGCGTGATGCGCACCGCCAAGGCCCTCGGCCTGCGCACCGTCGCGGTCTATTCGGAAGCCGACGCCAACGCGCTGCATGTGGCGGTGGCCGACGAGGCCTATCCCATCGGCCCGGCCCCGGCGCGCGAGAGCTATCTGCGCATCGACGCCATTCTCGAAGCGGCGAAGAAGAGCGGGGCGGATGCGATCCATCCCGGCTACGGCTTCCTCTCGGAAAACGCCGCCTTCGCTGACGCCTGCGAACAGGCCGGCATCGTCTTCGTCGGCCCGCCGGCCTCGGCCATCCGCGCCATGGGCTCCAAGAGCGCCGCCAAGGCGCTGATGGAAAAAGCGGGCGTGCCCCTCGTGCCCGGCTATCACGGTGAGGATCAGGATGCGGCGCTGCTCGCCCGCGAGGCGGAGCGCATCGGCTTCCCGGTGCTCATCAAGGCCTCGGCCGGAGGCGGCGGCAAGGGCATGAAGGTGGTGCGTTCAGCGGAGGACTTCCCCGAGGCCCTGGCCTCCGCCCAGCGCGAGGCGAAGAGCGCGTTCGGCGACGACAAGGTGCTGGTGGAGAAATATCTCACGACCCCGCGCCACATCGAGGTGCAGGTCTTCGCCGACAGCCACGGCAATTGCGTCTATCTCCACGAGCGCGACTGCTCCATCCAGCGCCGCCACCAGAAGGTGGTGGAGGAAGCCCCTGCACCGGGCATGACGCCGGAGCGTCGCGCGGCCATGGGCAAGGCGGCGGTGGATGCCGCCAAGGCCGTGGGGTATTGCGGCGCCGGCACGGTGGAATTCATTGCCGAGGGCGATCATTTCTACTTCATGGAGATGAACACCCGCCTCCAGGTGGAGCATCCGGTGACGGAGGCCATCACCGGGCAGGATCTCGTCGCGTGGCAAATCCGCGTCGCGCAGGGCGAGACGCTGCCTTTGGCGCAGGACGAGATCCCGCTTTTCGGCCACGCCATCGAGGTGCGGCTCTATGCGGAGGATCCCGCGCGGGACTTCCTGCCCCAGGTCGGACGCCTCGATCATCTCGTGCTGCCGTCCCACCTCGATCACACGCGGGTGGACACCGGCGTGCGGGCGGGGGATACGGTCTCCATTCACTACGATCCGATGATCGCAAAGATCATCGTCTCCGGCGCCGACCGTCTGGAGGCGGTGCGGCGGCTGGAGGCGGCACTCGCGGCCACCGAGGTGGTCGGGCTCGCCACCAACCGGGTGTTCCTGAAGGCCATCGCCGCGCATCCGGCGTTTGCGGCGGCCGAGCTCGACACCAATTTCATCGCCCGCCATCAGGACGTACTGCTGCCGGCACCCCAGCCGGTGGACGACACCGCGCTGGCGCTTGCCGCCCTCGTCGTCCTCAAGGAGGAGGCGCGGCAGTCCGCCGAGGCAGTGGATGCGGCCGATCCGTGGTCGCCCTGGGGCCTCGCGCCGGGCTGGCGGCTCAACCGTGACGCCCATGTGGACCTCACCTTCGCTGACCGCGATGAGCGCATCGCCATCCGCGCCCATTTTCGCCCCCATGGCTTTGTCCTCGCCCTGCCGGGCGGCGACATGGCGGTGGAAGGAGAGGTGGAGGCGGACGGCAGCCTGCGCGTGCGGCTCGACGGGGTGGCGCTGTCGGCGCGGGTGATCCGCACCGGCAACCGCCTCACCGTGTTCGTGCGCGGCGGGGAACAGGCGGTGGATTTCATCGACCCGCGCCTCGCTTCGCAGGCCGCCACCGGCACCGCCGGCCGGCTTGTCGCGCCCATGCCCGGCACCATCATCCGCATCGCGGTGGAGGAAGGGCAGGAGGTGACGAAGGGCGCCGCCCTCGTGGTGGTGGAGGCGATGAAGATGGAGCACACCGTCGCCGCCCCGCGCGACGGCAAGGTGAAGGCGCTGAAATTCGCAGTAGGCGACCTCGTGGACGAGGGCGCCGAGCTTCTGGTTCTGGAGGACGCCTGATGGCCCGCCCCGCTTCCGTCCGCATCGTCGAGGTCGGCCCCCGTGACGGGCTGCAGAACGAGCCCGGCATCGTGCCCCTCGACGCCAAGGTGGCGCTGATCGACGCCCTCGCCGACGCCGGTCTGAAGATGATCGAGGCCGGCTCCTTCGTCTCGCCCAAATGGGTGCCGCAGATGGCGGACACCGCCGAAGTGCTGGGCGCCATCAACCGACGGGCCGGCGTGCGCTACACCGTGCTCGCGCCCAACCTGAAGGGGCTGGAGCTGGCGCTCGCGTGTGGCATCGAGGAGGTAGCGGTGTTCACCGCGGCCTCGGAGGCCTTCACCCAGAAAAACATCAACTGCACCATCGCCGAGAGCCTGGAGCGCTTCACGCCGCTCATCGACCTCGCCCGCGCGCGCGGCGTGGCCGTGCGCGGCTATGTGAGCTGTGCGCTCGGATGCCCCTATCAGGGCGAGGTGCCGGTGGCGAAGGTGGTTGAGGTGTCCGAAGCCCTCACCGCCATGGGCTGCTACGAGGTGTCGGTGAGCGACACCATCGGCGTCGGCACGCCCGACAAGGCCCAGATGGTGACCGGCGCGGTCGCCGAGCGTATCGGCCTTGAGCGCACTGCCATCCATTTCCACGACACCTACGGGCAGGCCCTGGCCAATGTGCTGGCCTGCCTCGATATCGGCGTCGCGTCCGTGGATTCGGCTGTGGCTGGGCTCGGCGGCTGTCCCTATGCCAAGGGCGCGTCCGGCAATCTCGCCACCGAGGATCTGGTCTACATGCTGAATGGCCTCGGCATCGAGAGCGGCGTGGACATTGACCGCCTCGCGGCGGCCGGGCGGGCCATCACCGCGGCGCTCGGCCGCACGCCCGCCTCCAAGGTGGCGCAGGCGCTGGCTGCCAAATGCAACTGAGGCGGCGCCGGTAGCGCCAGCGGTCCATATCCCGTAACCTTAACGGCAGTTGAAGGGGCGGCTCCGTTGCCTTGACGGGGTGCAGCCCCTAACTGTCGCAAAGTGAAACCGGCGCAGGATCTGCCGGTCAGTCCGGGATCGCGCTCATGCCCGCGTCGAATGCCGCTTTGACCGTTTCGGGGCGTGCCGTGCGGCGGCTCGCGGTGGCGACCATGGCGCTTGCCGCTGTTGCCGCTCCCTCGGCTGCGCAGGAACTGACGCGCCTTTATGCGCCGAAGCCGCCCACCGGCTCGGCCTATGTGCGTGTGGTGGATCTTGCGGCGAGCGGGGCGCCCATCGGCATCGGAAGCGCCCCGGCGGCGCCTGTCCCTGCGGGCGACACTGCCACCATCTACCGCATCGTGAAGGGCGGCGCGCCCCTCTCCGTCAGCCTCGCGGGTAAGCCCGCCGAGGGCAGCATCGTGCCGCCGGCCGATGCCTTCTCCACCGTCATCGTCCCGGCCTCGGGGCCTGCGGTAGTGATCGCCGACCCCACCGAGGGGCGCAACGATCTCAAGGCGCAGCTGCGCGTCTACAACCTCGTGCCCGGCTGCGCGGCGAGCGTGGCGGTGTCGGACGGCGGCCCCGTCGTGTTCGAGGGCGTCGCCACCAACGACACCCGCCAGCGGGCCATCAATCCCATCGAGGCGGTGCTGGCGGCCTCCTGCGGGGCGGCGGTGTCGCAGCCGCTGAAGCTGCCGCCGCTGAAGGCGGGGGACCATTACAGCCTGTTCCTGCTGCCCGGTGCCAACGGGCCGAAGCTGGCAGGACAACGCGACGAGACCGAGCCCTATCGCGGTCCGGGCAACTGATCCGGTCCCATGGTCTTCGCCTCCGACAGCTTCCTCTTCCTGTTCCTGCCGGTCTTCCTCATCGTCTATGCGCTGACGCCCGGCATGGCGCGCAACGTCGCCATCCTCGCCTTTTCCTGGCTCTTCTATGCGTGGTGGCGGGCGGACTTCCTGCCGCTCATCGTCTCCATCGCCATCTGGTCGTGGGCCACGGGCCTGTGGATCTCCCGCGCTGAAGGGCGGGCGCGTGGCTGGGCGCTTTTCGTCGGCATCGTCTGGCCGCTCGCGTCCCTCATCTGGTTCAAATACGCCAATATGCTGGTGCATTCGACGGAGGTGCTCACCGCCTCGGTCTGGGGCTGGCCGGACGTGCTCCTGCCCATCGGGCTTTCCTTCTTCGTGTTCGGCGCCATCTCCTATTCCACGGACGTGTTCCGCGGGACGGTGAAGGCCGAGCCTTCGTTCGTGAACTATGCCACCTACCAGTCCATGTTCGGCCACCTCGTGGCGGGTCCGGTGGTGCGCTACGAATGGGTGGCGCAGCGCCTCAAGGAACGCACCTTCCACCGCGCCGAATTCATGTTCGGCGTCGAGCGCTTCATGCTCGGCTTCGCCCAGAAGGTGCTGATCGCCGATACGCTCGCCCCCATGGTGGATGCCGGCTACGCCATCGCCCATCCCACAACGGCGGACGCCCTGCTCGCCGTTACCGGCTACACGCTCCAGCTCTATTTCGACTTCTCCGGCTACAGTGCCATGGCCATCGGCCTCGGCCTCATGGTGGGCCTCAAGTTCCCGGAGAATTTCGACAACCCGTATCTCTCCACCTCGCTGGCGGAGTTCTGGCGGCGCTGGCACATCTCATTGTCGAGCTGGCTGCGGGACTATCTCTACATTCCTCTGGGCGGCAATCGTGGCTCCACCGGGCGGGTCTCAGCGAACCTCCTCATCACCATGGGCCTCGGCGGCCTGTGGCACGGGGCGAGCTGGACGTTCCTCGTCTGGGGTCTGTGGCATGGCTTCGGGCTCATGGTGGGGCGGGTGTGGAAGAATCTCGGCCTGCCGGGAACCGGAGCGCTCGCTGGCCATGTCCTCACGCTCGCGTTCGTCATGGTCGGCTGGGCGCTGTTCCGGGCGCAGAGCTGGAATGAGGCGGGGGTGATCTTCTCCGGCCTCGCGGGTGCAAACGGCGTGGCGCTGAGCGCGGCCATGGGAGCGGCCATCCGCCCGGTTGAGATCGCGACGGTGGTGCTGGGCATCGGCCTCGTCTATCTGCCGAAGCTCATGCGCATCGACCCCTCCGCGCCCAATCCCGGCCACTGGCTGCGCGCCTGGGCGGCGCTGCCCTTGTTCCTGTTCGCGGTGCTGGTGCTGCAGGGGCGGATGGTAGTGCCCTTCCTCTATTTCCAGTTCTGAGGGGGGACGATGCCGCATCTCGCCCGCGCCCTCGCAACCCTCGCCTTCCTCGCACTGATGCTGACCGGCTTCGGCTTCGTCGCCGTGCATCTGAAGGGCGAGGAGGCGCGCACCGCGCTCGCCGCGGCGGCGACCCCCGAGAATGCCCTGAACGGCCGCTTCACCGCCGTGCTCGACAAGCAGATCACCGCCGCCTTGCCCAAGCTGACAGGGCTGGAGGATGTGCTCTCCGGCGTCGCCTACAAGGTCTTGGGCGATGCTGGCGATCTCGTGCGCGCCGGCTGCCCTGGCTGGCTGTTCTACCGCGAGGAGCTGATCGAGACGCCGCAGGCCCAGGCCAATTTCGAGGTCCGGCTGAAGATTGCGGCGAAGATCCGCGACGCCTTCGCGGCGCGAAATCTCGCTTTGGTGGTGCTCCCCGTTCCGGACAAGGCGCTTCTCGCGGCGGAGCATCTGTGCGGCGCCTCGGTCTCCGGCGAGGCACGCTGGCGGTCGGAGGCCTGGTGGGCGCAGAGCCCGGCGCTCGGGCTCGACCAGGTGGAGATCGCGCCCGGCTTTCCGGGTGCCGACGGTTTCCTGCGCACGGACACCCATTGGAACGTCGTCGGCGCCAAGCTCGCGGCCGGCCGCGTGGCGGAGGCCGTGCGCAAGCGCATCGGGCCGGGCACGCAGAAGATTAGCCTTTCGGAAGGCCCGCCCAAGCCGCGCGTGGGCGACCTCATGCGTCTCGCCGGGCTTGAGCGCACCTACAATTGGTCCGGTCCCGAGCCGGACCAGGAGCCCGAGGTGTCGGTTGCCATCGCCCGCACCGGGGGCCTTCTGGATGACGTGCAGGGACCGCAGGTAATCCTCGCCGGCTCATCCTTCTCCCGCAATTCCGGCTTCCTCGAGTTTCTTCAGGCCGCCTCCGGCACCGAGGTGGCGCAGAAGAGCCGCGACGGCTCCGGCTTTGCCGGCCAGCTTCTCGAACTTCTGATGGACGAGCCGCAGATTCTGGCTGAAACCCGCCTCGTGGTGTGGGAATTCCCCATGCGGGCGCTCACCCGGCCGCTGACGGATCTCGAGCGCCGCTTTCTGGGAGATGCGAAATGACGACGTTTGCCGGCGCTGGACGCGCTTTCACCCGCCGCCGCTTCCTGGCGACGAGCATGCTGGCAGGCGGCCTGATGGCGGCGGGCATCCTCGGTG
>JAYSCE010000228.1:0-7040 GCA_041915035.1 Xanthobacter sp. | reverse complement strand
TCGGTGCGAAGACCGGCATCACGGCGGTGAAGATCGGCGCCCTCGACGTGCCCACCGATGCCTCGGGCGAGGTGCGGGTGCGCTTCACCCCCACCGACCCCCGCCGTTTCCTCTCCGCCGCCGATGTGCTGGACGGAAAGGTCGCGCCCAGCGAGGTGGAGGGGCGCATCCTCCTCGTCGGCTCCAGCGCGCCGGGGCTGATGGACACGCGTGCGACGCCGCTCGATGCCGCCGTGCCGGGCGTGGAGATCCAGGCGCAGCTCATCGAGCATATCGTCGCCGGCGCCCGCCTCGTGCGGCCCGACTGGGCGCGCGGGGCCGAGATCGTGCTCACCGGCCTGCTCGGGCTGCTGCTCGCGCTGGTGCTGCCCCGCGTCTCGGCGCCCGTGGCCGGGGTGCTCGGGCTCGCGGTGGTGGCGGCGCTGGGCGCTGGGGCATGGCTCGCCTTCACCCGCTTCGATCTGCTGCTCGATCCCATGGGGCCGGGGGCCGCGATCCTCGCAGTCTATGGCTTCGGCGTGCTCGCCCTCTATCGCGACGAGCAGCGGCAGAAGAAATGGGTGCGGTCGGTGTTCGGCCGCTTCGTCTCGCCCAAGGTGGTGGAGCGGCTTGCCGAGAATCCGGAGCGCCTGGTGCTCGGCGGCGAGACGCGGGAGATCACCATCCTTTTCTGCGACCTGCGCGATTTCACCTCCCTGTCCGAGACCATGGACGCGCAGGCCCTCACCCGCTTCATGAACGCCTATCTCACGCCCATGACGGAGGTGGTGCTCGCCCACGGCGGCACCATCGACAAATACATCGGCGACGCCATCATGGCCTTCTGGAACGCCCCGGTGGACGACGCTGCCCACGCCCGCAACGCCGCGCTCTGCGCCCTCGCCATGTCGCAGCGGCTGGAGGCGCTGAACGGGGAGTGGCGCCGGGCGGCGGAGGCGGAAGGGCGGCCGTGGCACCCCGTGCGCTGCGGCATCGGGCTCGCCACCGGCCCCTGCTGCGTCGGCAATCTCGGCTCGGCCCAACGGCTCGAATATTCCTGCCTCGGCGACGACGTGAACCTTGCCTCGCGGATCGAGGGCGCCACCAAGTCCCTGCGGGTGGACATCCTCGTCTCCGAGGCGACGCGGGAGGCGGCGGGCGACCTCGCTTTCCTCGAAGCCGACCTTCTCATGCTCAAGGGCAAGTCCAAGGCGAGCCAGCTCTATCTCCTCGCCGGCGCTGCGGACTTCTCGCGCTCCGAAGCCTTCTCCCGGCTGGAAGAGCGGCACGGCGCGCTGATGGCCGCTTACGGCGCCGGCAGCTTCGGAGAGGCAGCCGCCCTCGCGGAGGCGCTGGGGGCGAGCGCCCCGGCGCGGCTCGCCCGCTTCTACGGCCTCTATGGGGAGAGGTGTCGGGGTGCGGCGGACCCGACCGGAGCGCCTGCTGCCGCCGTCTGAACCCGCCGTCCGGCAATAGTTACCCCTTGCCAACACGCTAGAGCGCCTGCAGAAAAGTCGTGATGAGCGGCACGGATCGAGCCTCCCCCAACGGTGGAACGACCCCGGCGACGCGGGAAGCGCTCCCGCGCGACGTGCTCACCTATCTCTGGCGCGCCGAGCCGCTGTCCCACATCAAGCTGTTCGCTCTCGTCCTGCTGCTGCTGCCGTTCAACTACGCCTCGCTGGAACTGCCGCGGCTCATCGTCAACGGCGTCACCGATTCCATCGGCGGGACGGTGCCCAAGCTGTTCGACTTCGATCTGACCTGGCCGGACTTCCTCGGCGGCGGGATGATCCTCGATCTCACCGGCTTCGAGGTCTCGGCCTTCGGGTTGCTCGCCGGCCTCGCGGCGCTGCTGTTCGCGCTGCAACTCATCCAGCAGCACATCTCGCGCCTCATCGAGATGGCGAAGGCCCGGCTCGGCGAGCGGATCATCGTCGGACTGCGCCGCCAGTTGTTCGACGTCATCCAGCGCCTGCGCCCCGAGGCGCCCATGAAGAGCAAGGCGATGGAAGTGGGCAACATGCTGCGGTTCGAGGTGGGGCCCATCTCCCCCTTCGCCGGCATGGCCTTCGCGCAGCCCCTGAAGTCCGCCGGCCTCATCGGCTCGGCGACGCTCCTCATCTTCACCCAGAATTCGGCGCTGGGCGGCTGCGCCCTTGGCATCCTGGCGCTCAACTATGTGCTGCTCGGCATCCAGCGGCGCGACAATGCCCACAAGCTGCAGGTCTATCAGCGCGAGGCGGTGGCGCTTGGAAAGCGGGTGATGGCGGGCATCGACCGCCTGCCCCTCGTCCACGGCTTCGCCACGAGCCCCTGGGAGCGTGCCGCGGTGGACGGGCGGCTGGCCGTGGTGTCAGAGGCGAGCCTCGACCTCAAGCGCCAGAATTTCACCGACCGGGTGCTGAACCTGCTCATGTCCGACGTGCCGACGCTGGTGTTCTATTTCGTCGGCGGCTGGCTGGCGCTGACGGGGGCCATCAACATCGGCCAGCTGGTGGCGGTGGTCGCGGCCTATGGCCAGATTCCCGAGCCGCTGAAAGAGCTGATCGAGTGGGACGAGAAGCGCGTGGTCGCGCAGGTGCGCTACGATTTCGCCCGTTATTACCTCGAAACGCAGGAAGTCTGGCCCAAGGGCTCGCAGGACGACACAGGCTGGGAAGGCGTGCCCTTCGATGGCGGGTTGAAGATCGCCGACCTCGGGGTGGTGGACCCCGCAGGCAGCCTCCTCCTCGACGGCGTGAGCCTTGAGGTGCCGGCCGGCACGGCGGTGGCGCTCAAGGGGCCCGATGCGGGCGGCAAGCATGCGGTGGCGCGGGTTTGCGGCCGTGCCATCTCGCTCTACAGCGGATCTGTGCGCATCGGTGGGCACGACCTGTCGAACGTGCCCGAATCCGTCATCGGCCGACATGTCGCCTATGCCGGCGGCGATCCCATCGTGCTCAACGCGTCCCTGCGCGACAACATGCTGTGCGCGCTGGAGCGCCACCCCGGACGGCCGGCCCCCGGCGCCACAGAGCCCGAGCCCTCCGGCCTCGACGACGCCGTCCAACTCGACCGGGCGATCCTCGCCGCCCTCGGGCTCGCGGGACTGGGCGACCTGGTGGTGCGCCTCGGGCTCGAACGCCGGCTCGACCCGGAGGCAAGTCCGGCGCTGGCGGAACGCATCGTGACCGCCCGCGCCGCCGTGACCGACGCCATCTCCCGCCGCCAGCAGGAGACGGGACGCGTGCTGATCGAGCCGTTCCGCTTCGCCGCCTTCAACCGCTTCATGACGCTGGCGGAAAACATCTTGTTCGCGGCACCGCTGAACGACACACGCGGCGCCGCCTCGCTCCTCTCCGATCCGGGCCTCATGCCCGAGCTGGAGCGGCTCGGCGTCGCCGACGAGCTGACCGCCCTTGGCCTTCACGCCCTGCGCACCCTCGCCGAGCTGGCCGGCGGGCAGGACGCCATCGCCGACATCGACACCAAGGGCCTGCTGCGGTCGGAGGAGATGAGCGCCGCGCGCACCCTCCTCGCCCATGCCGGTACCGGCGTCGGATTGGCGCCGGAGGAGCGCGCGCTGCTGCTGCGTGTCGCCGGCCGCTATTGCGAGCCGCGCCACCGCTTCGGCCTCATCGACGAGGACTGGCAGCAGCGGGCCCTCGCCGCCCGCGCGCAGCTCGCGCACCTCAAGGCGGTGTCCGGCACGCCGCTCGCTCGCTACCAGCCGGACAGCTACTGCCGGGCGCTGACCGTGCGCGACAATCTGCTATTCGGCCGCATCGCAGCCGACCGCGCCGGTGCCGCCGCCATGGTGGACGAGGTGGTGCGCGAATGCCTCAAGCTGGACGGTTTCATCGCCCAGGTGGAGCGTCTGAGCCTCGACGTGGCGCTGGGCGAAGGCGGCCTGCCCCTCTCGGCCGCCGAACGCGGCAAGCTCACCCTCGCCCGCTGCCTCGTAGCGGAGCCCGATCTGCTCATCATCGACGACGCTCTGGCCCCGCTGGCGCCGGCCGACCAGAGCCATCTGATCGAGACCGTGCTCGCCCGCCGCGCGGGGCGCACGACGCTGGTGGTGCTGGATGCCGCCGAGCCGCTGGAATTGTTCACGCAGGTGGTCGTGCTGGCCCACGGGCAGATCGAGCGCATCGAGGGGGCGGAACTCTCCGCCACCGGCACCTGAGGGGCCGACAAGGATCAGGTCATGAGCATTGAAGACGAGGCGCGCGTCCTCTCCCGCATCCCCATGTTCCGCGATCTGGAGCCGAGTCAGCTCAGGCTGCTCGCCTTTTCCGCGACGCGGCTGGATGTGGCCCCGGGCGATGTGCTGTTCCATCAGGGTGAGGCGCCGGACGCCGCCTACGTCATCCTGGACGGCACTGCGGTCATCGAGGTGACGGCGGGCGGCACCACCCACGAGATCACCCGTCTCGCCAAGGATACGGTGGTGGGCGAGATGGGTGTCCTCACCGGCGAGGCGCGCAGCGCCACGGTGCGCGCGGGCGAGGGCATGAGCGTGCTGCGCATGGAGTCCGACCTATTCCTGGCGCTGCTGGACAAGACGCCCTCCCTCGCCCGCTCCGTGCTGCGCGACCTTGCGCTGCGCCTTCAGGAGACCACGCGGGCGCTGGTGAAGGCGCGCGGCTGACGCGGAAGCGCAATGCCGCAACCCGCCAACCCCAAACAGTTGGGCCGGATCAGTTTTTGCCCTTTCGCCCAGCGCGGCGCGCTTGCATCCCGCAAGGTAAGACGCCACCATGGCGTGTCGGCAAGGTTTCATTGGGGGGAACGGAACATGAGAACGATGAAGGCCGTGATCGGTCTCGCCCTGGCGCTCAGCCTCACCGCCTGCTTCGAGGGCAAGCCCGGTCCGGCAGGCCCAGCCGGAGCCACGGGCGCGGCGGGTGCGCAGGGTCCTGCAGGCGTCGCCGGTCCTGCCGGCCCGGCGGGTGCGCAAGGTCCGGCTGGTCCCGCCGGCCCGGCCGGTCCGCAGGGCGCTCAGGGCCCTGCCGGTGCCGCCGGTGCCCCAGGCTCGGCCAACATCACGCTGCGCGCCGCCGCCTGCCCCGAGGCGGGCTGCCTTGCGTCGTGCGAGACCGGGGAAAGTGTCATCGGCGGCTATTGCGTGAACGTGGACCGCGGCATGCAGCACATCGCCGTCTTCTCGGCCCGCGGCGACAAGACCGAGGTGGAATGCCTTCATCCGGTGAAGCAGGTGGTGGCGGTCTGCCTCAAGCCGTGAGGTCGCGACGTCGCCCAATCAGCCCCGGCGCCGCAGGATCTTGAGGCGTCCAAGCAGCTCGGCCACCGCCTCCGTCGGCAGGTGGCCGATCTCGCGGGCCAGCAGGTTGGCAAGCTCGGTGGCCTGCGGCGACAGATCGGCGGTATCGACCACCACCCGCGGCTGCGACAGCTCGGCCAAGCGCTGGAGATCCTCCGCCTCGTCCCAGATCACGTTGAAATAGGCGATGATGCGCTGGGTGAGCGCCCAGGTCGGCTTGCCGCGCTTGCCGGTCTCCAGCGCGGACAGATAGGTGGGCGTGACGCCGATGGCCCGCGCCATCTCGGTGAGGGTTACGCCGCGCTCGGCGCGCAGGTCGCGCACCCGGCGTCCGAAGGGCGTCATGCCGAGGTCCTTGTGGTTCCACCCGTTTTCGTGGCGCGCGGGCAGGGCCGAAGGCCGCGCCCCGCACATCACCCGGATAGCGCCATCACAGGCGGCAAGTCCATGGGGGGAAAGCCTGCCCGGCAAACGAAAACGGCGGCGCAGGGCGCCGCCGTCCGTCATCGATCGATCTTGTCGGGCCGTCAGGTCCAGCTGCTGTCGTCGCCGCCGCCGTCATCCCAGCCGGCTTCGTCGCCGATATCGTCATAGCCGGCGTCCTCGGGCCCGGCCTCTTCATAACCGGCCTCCTGCTGGCTCGAGCCGTTCCAGAAATTGTCGGTGCCAGCGTTCTGGCCGCCGAGCGCCGCCTGGGCATCCTGGCCGAGATTGCCGGTGCCGGGGGTCTCGGGCTTGCCGAGCTCGGCAGCCGCCGCATGGGCCACCGCGCCGCCACCGCCGGTCATCATGTTCTTGATGCCGTCATAGAGCAGAGCGCCTCCGGCGACACCCGCTGCCGTGGCGAGCGCCCCCTGCAGGAAGCCGCCGCCGCTGCGCTGCGGCTGCGGCGCGGCCTGCTGGCCCCAGGGTCCGCCCTGCTGCGGATAGCCCTGCTGGTATCCGCCTTGCTGGGCGTATCCCTGCTGGGAATAGCCCTGCTGGCCGTAGCCGGCCGGCAATCCCATGGGCTGACCCGGCTGCTGCGCGGCCTGTCCCCAAGGCTGCCCGGAGGACGGCTGCCCTGCATACTGGCCGCCATCCCGCGCGCCCGCGGCGGGAACGGACGAACGCCCGCCGCCGAACAGGCCGCCCAGGAAACCGCCGGAACCAGACGACCGCTGCTGCGCATCGGCCGCGCGGGCCTCGGCGTCGGCGAGCTGGGCTTCCAGATCCTGGATGTGCCCATAGGCCTGCTGCAAAGCGTGCTCCTGCACCAGCACGCTCTGGGCGAGGGCATAGGTGGCGTGGGGTGCCTCGGCGACACGACGCGCGATGAGCGCCTCGGCCTCCGCATCGCGCGGCTGGCTGGCAACACTGCGCATGCGATCGAACAGGCCGTCGATCAGGGCACGTTCCTCGGGGGTCATTTCCGCCTCCGGTGAGTGGATGGCCGGGATATGAGCAGACGAGCGTGGCCGGGGAAGGGCTCCCCGCATGAAATTTTTGTAACGCTGCGGTAGCGGAGCAGGGTTTATTCCGCAGCGTCGGCCGGGGTGCCGCTGTCCACCACGCTCGACCCGACGAGGCCGAAGCGCTTCTCCACATAGGCTTCCACCATCTGGCGGAACTCTTCCTGAATGTTGGCGCCGCGCAGGGTCGCAACCTTCCTGCCGTCGATGAAGACGGGGGCGGAGGGCGTCTCGCCGGTGCCGGGCAGCGAGATGCCGATATTGGCATGCTTGCTCTCGCCCGGGCCGTTCACGATGCAGCCCATGACCGCCACATTCAGCGTCTCGACGCCGGGATCTTGGGC
>JAYSCE010000227.1:0-7045 GCA_041915035.1 Xanthobacter sp. | reverse complement strand
CCATGCCTTGTGGCTGGCGGAGGCTTCGCAATTCAGCACCACCTGCGAGGCGCCGGAGAGCTTCATCTGGTCGGGCAGGGAGACCGTGACGATGCGCGCGCCGCCGCGCTTCAGGGTGGCGATGGTCTCGTCCAGCACGCGGCCGACCTCGGGATCGAGATCGTCCACATAGAAGGCGTCCGGGATGCCGATGGTGAGGCCCTTGAGGCGGCCTTCGGCGGCGGCGAGATAGTCCGGCACCGGGGCGGTGGCGGTGGTGGGATCGAGCGGGTCATGGCCGGCCATGAGGCCGAGCAGGATGGCGCAATCCTCCACCGTCCGCGCCAGCGGGCCGATGGTGTCGAGGGAGAAGGAGAGCGGCATGGCGCCGTAGCGGCTCACCAGCCCGACGGTCGTCTTCAGCCCGGTGACGCCGCAGAAATGGGCGGGCATCCGGATGGAGCCGCCGGTGTCCGAGCCGAGCGCGCCATAGGTGAGCCGCGCCGCCACCGCCGCCCCCGAGCCGGAGGAGGAGCCGCCGGTGACATGGGCGGTGTTCCACGGGTTTCGCGCCGCGCCGAAATGGGCGTTGTGTCCGGTGGGGCCATAGGCGAATTCCACCATGTGCAGCGCGCCGAGCCGGACCGTGCCGGCCGCCTTGATGCGGGCGAGCGCGGTGGAATCGGTCGTCGCCACCTTGTCCCGCAGGATCTTCGAGCCGCAGGTGGAGACGCGGCCCTCCTCGTAGAACATGTCCTTGTGGGCGAGGGGCAGGCCGTGCAGCAGGCCGTTCTCCTCGCCCCGCGCCAGCGCCGCGTCGGCCGCATCGGCGGCGGCGAGGGCCGCCTCGGGCTCGATGGCGATGAAGGCGTTGATCGCTGGCTGGAGCCGCGCGATGCGGGCGAGGCACGCCTCCGTCGCCTCGCGGGAGGAGAGCACTCCGGCGCGGATGGCCATGGCGGCCTCAGCCAGCGTCATCAATGCCGGGTCGGCCGGGGCACCGGCGGAGGGGCGGAGCGACAGGCTCATTTTTTTGCCTCCCCTTCGGCGCACGGCCGCTGCACCGCGAGGAAGGTCGCCGGCTCCAGATCGAACGGCAGCGTGCCGGCGATGGCCGAGAAGGCTGCTAGGCCGGGCGAAATGCCGGAAGCGATGCGCGCCGCATCACTGGCGGGAAGAGCGAGGCCGGCGGCGCGGATGATGGCGGCGGCGTCTTCAGATGAAAGATGCTGGCTCATGCGGCGACCTCCGTCGAGGCGGGCGCGCGGCTGTGGCCGGAGCCCGGGATCACCATGTGGCAGGCGGCGAGATGGGCATCGGGCGCCGTATCGCCCGGCGTCGCCGGGGAGAGCGCCGGGCCGACGCGGCCGCACACCTCCTCGGCGAAGGAACAGCGGGTGTGGAAGCGGCAGCCGGCGGGCGGATCGATGGGGTTGGGCGGATCGCCGGACAGCGGCGGCGTCTCGGTGCGCTTGTCCGGGTCGAGGGCCGGCATGGCGGCGAGCAGGGCCCGCGTATAGGGGTGGGCGGCCGCCTCCCACACCTGATCCACCGGGCCCACCTCCACCACCTGTCCGAGATACATCACCAGCACGCGGTCGGAGATGTAGCGGACCACGTTGAGATCGTGGCTGATGAAGACGTAGGTGAGGCCGAACTCGCGCTTGAGGTCGGTCAGCAGGTTCAGCACCTGCGCCTCCACCGATTTGTCCAGCGCCGAAACCGCCTCGTCGAGGATCACGAGCCGCGGTTTCAGCGCGAGGGCGCGGGCGATGTTCACCCGCTGGCGCTGGCCGCCGGAGACCTCGTGGGGATAGCGGTTGGCGAAGACTTCGGGGCGCAGGCCCACCTTGCCCATCAGCTCGCGGGCGAGCGCCCGCGCGTCCTTGTCGGCGACGCCGTGGACCTTGGGACCGAACGCGATGCTCTCCTCGATGGTGAGGCGTGGGTTCAGGGACGCATAGCTGTCCTGGAACACCATCTGCATCCCGCGCCGGAACTCGCGCATGATGAGGCTGTAGCCGACGACTTGCCCGTCGAACAGGATTTCGCCCGAGGTGCGCGGCATCAGGTGCATGAGCAGGCGCGCGGTGGTGGACTTGCCGCAGCCGCTCTCGCCCACGATGCCGAGCGTCTCGCCCTTGGCGACGGCGAAGGACACGTCGTCCACCGCCCGCACCGTCTTCTTCTCGGCAAACAGGCCGCCGCCGATGGGGAAGTGCTTGGTGAGGCTGTTGACGGCGAGCAGCGGCTGGGCCGGTCCGCCGAGGTCCTCAAGGGGTGCGAGTTGAGGTTCGATGGTGCTCAATTGCGGATGTCCATGGCGCTGCGCAGCCCGTCGCTGAGCATGTTGAAGCAGATGGAGACGGCGAAGATCATCACGCCCGGCAGTGCCGCGACGCCTGGATTGACGTAAATGGCGGTGCGCAGGGTGTTCAGCATCAGGCCCCATTCGGGCTCCGGCGGACGCGTGCCGAGGCCGAGGAACGAGAGGCCCGCCGCCAGGATCATGGAGACGGAGATGAGGCCCGTCGCATAGACGAAGATCGGCCCCAGTACGTTGCCCAGCATGTGCACCCGCATGATGGTGAGCGCCGAGGCGCCGGACGCCCGCGCCGCATCCACGAAGTCCAGCGAGCGCACCGAGGTGGTCACGCTCTCCGCCACGCGGGTGATCTGCGGCACAAACACCACGGTCAGCGAGACGATGGAATTGACGATGCCGGCCCCGAGCACGCCCGAGATGGCGATGGCCAGCAGCACCGAGGGGAAGGCGTAGAACACGTCGATCGTGCGCATGATGAGCGTGTTGACCTTGCCGCCCAGATAGCCCGCCAGCAGGCCGAGGCTGGTGCCGATGCCGAAGGCGAGGATGACCGGCAGGATGCCGATAAGGAGCGAGAGGCGCCCGCCATAGACGAGGCGGGAGAGCATGTCGCGGCCGAGCTCGTCGGTGCCCAGCGGATAATTGGGCGTGCCGATGGGGCGCAGCCGGCGGATCATGGAGCCCTGATAGGGATCGGCGAGGCCGAGCCAGGGCGCGAAGATGGCGGCGAGCACGATGAGGAGGAGGATGGCCGCGCAGGCCATGCTCACCTTGTCGCGGGAGAGGCGGCGGGCGACCGTTGCCCAATAGCCGCGCGCCTTCTCGACGGGGGCCGCCTCGAGGGCGGCGTCGCTTGTGGCGGTCACGCTCAGGCCCTCTTGATGCGCGGGTCGATCGCCGCCTGGGCGATGTCCACCACGAGATTGAGGAAGACGAAGAACAGCGCCAGCACGAGGATCGTGCCCTGCAGCAGCGGCAGGTCGCGCTGGAAGATCGCCGAGTTGAGCAGGAAGCCCGTGCCGGGCCAGGAAAACACCGTCTCGATGAGGATCGAGCCGCCGAGCAGGTAGCCGAGCTGAAGGCCCATGACAGCGATGGCGGTGGGCAGAGCGTTCTTCACCACGTGGCGGAACACCTGCGTCTCGCGCAGGCCCTTGGAGCGCAGCGCCTCGACGAAATCCTGCGAGAGGATGTCGCCGGTCAGTGCACGCACCGTGCGCGTCACGATGCCCATGGGGATCACCGACATGGTGACGGCGGGCAGGATGAGGAAGCGCAGATGCTCCCAGTTCCACGCCCAGCCGCCCGGCCCCATGCCCACGGCCGGCAGCCAGTTGAGCCACACCGAGAAGATGATGACGAGCACCATGCCCAGCCAGTAGTGCGGCACGGAGACGCCGGCCACCGCGATGGAGGTGGCGAGCTTGTCCACCCAGGTGTTGCGGAAATAGCCGGCGATGAGGCCGAAGAAGGCGCCCAGCAAGAAGCCGATGAAGGCCGCCGTCACCGCGAGGATGAAGGTGTTGCCCACCGCCGCCGTCACTTCGCTGAGCACAGGACGGCCGGTGGCGATGGAGGTGCCGAGATTGCCGTGCAGCGCCTTCCAGACCCAGATGCCGAACTGCACCGGCAGGGGCTGGTCGAAGCCGTAGGCCGCGCGCATCTGCGCCGCGAGCTCGGCGGAGGCATCCGGCGGCAGCACCGCCACCAGCGGATCGCCGGGGGTGATGTGGACCAGAAGAAAGCACACCAGCGCCACCGAGACGACGATGGGGATCACGTAGATGATGCGCCGCAGGATATAGAGGAGCACGGGGCCACCTTGCTTCAATTCGGAACGGCGCGGGGCGAGCGGCTCCGGCCTGCATGTGTTTCAACGGACCGTCATGGCCGGGCTTGTCCCGGCCATCCACGTGGTGCGGCCGGGCTCGGCCTTAAAGGTCACTCGCGGCCCGACGTGGATGCCGGGAACCCGCATGTTTGCGGGTTCCGTTCTCGGGACAAGCCCGGGATTGACGGCCGACAGGGGAACGGAAGCGCTCTGCCGTTCCCCAACTGCCATCACTGGCTGATGGACACCGGCGAGAAGTCCACAAACCAGCTCTTGGGCTGCACGAAGCCCTTGATCTTCGGGCTCAGCGCGCGCGGGCCCACGTCATGGGCGACCCACAGGAAGGCGGCATCGTCCACCGAGGCGGCGTGCAGTTCGGCGAGGGCGGCGTCGCGGGCGGCGGGATCGAAGGAATTGCGCGCCTTCTTCACCAGCTCGTCGAACTTGGGGTTGTTGATGAAGCCCCAGTTGTTGGACACCGGCGGCGCCATGCCGGACTGGAGGAAGCGCACCATGGCGAAGAAGGGGTCCATGGCCGCATAGGTGATGTTCACCGCGTTGGAGCCGTTGGCGGAGGGGTCCTTCGCGCCCTTGCGCCAGTTGGTGAACAGCGTGTTCCATTCGATGACATCAAGCTTCACGTCGAAATAGCACTCGGCCAGCGCCTGCTGCAGGTATTCATTCATGGGCAGCGGAAGCATCTGGCCCGATCCCGAGGCGGAGGTCTGCGTCGTCACTGTCAGCTTCTTGTCGGGGCCGTAGCCGGCCTCCTTCATCAGCTTCTGGCCTTCCTTCACATCATACTTGATCTGGAAGGTCGGGTTGCCGCGCCACGGGTGGCCGGGCTCGACGGTGCCGGTGGCGGGGGCCATCAGGCCGCCGAGCAGGCCCTCTTTCATGCCTTCGCGGTCGATGCACAGGTTCGCCGCCTTGCGGACGCGGATGTCGTTCCAGGGCGAGCCCTCGATACGGGAGAACTGCCAGGGCCAGACGTGCGGCTGCTCGTTCGCCTCGATCTTGAAGCCGCGCGACTTGAGCTGCGGCAGGGCGTCGGGCGCGGGCGCCTCGATCCAGTCCACCTGGCCAGCGAGGAGCGCGGCGGTGCGGGCGTTGGCCTCGGGCATGGGCAAGAGCACCATGCGGTCGGTCTTGGGGATGCGGTTCTTGTCCCAGTAGGCGGCGTTCTTCACTAGCTCCAGCCGCTCGCGCGGCACGAAGGCGGCCATCTTCCACGGGCCGGTGCCGGAGGCGCTGCGGGCGAAGATGGTCCAGGCCGCCGCGGCCTTCGCCTTGGAATCTGCACCCTCGGCGGTCTCATAGAGCTTCTGCCAGTGGGCGGGGCTCGCCATGAACAGGTTGGTGAGGTTGTAGGGCAGGAAGGAGTCGGGCTCCGAGGTGGTCAGTTCCACCGTCAGGTCGTCGATCTTCTTCGCCGAGCGGAGCGTCGGCATACGCGAGGCGGTGACGCCCACCTGGCTGGCGTCGAACTGGGGTGCCTCCTTGTTGAGCACCTTGTCCACGTTCCATACCACGGCATCGGCGTTGAACGGCGAACCGTCATGGAAGGTCACGCCGGGGCGCAACTTGAAGATCCACTTGGTCTTGTCGTTATCGTCCACCTTCCATTCGGTCGCGAGGCCGGGCACGAGGACGCTGGGCTTGGTGGCGGAGGACAGGTCCCACAGCACCAGCGCGTCATACATGGTGAGGCCGGTGAAGCGGTTGCCCTCGAAACCCTGGTCGGGCTGGCCGAGGGTGCGCGGAATGTCCGCCGCCGTCATGCCGATGCGCAGGGTGGTCTCGGCGGCGGCAAAGCCCGGTGCCAGAAGGGCCGGCGCAGCGAATGCGCCCCCCGTGGCCATGAGAAATGCGGCCGTCCTCAGGAGGCGGCTGGCCGGGCTGTTGCGCAGGTCTTTCTTGAGCATCGTCGAGTCCTCTTCGGCGCGATGCCCATGCTGGCTAGCAACCCCTGTGCCATGCGGTCGGAGCTGTCCGGATCCTTTATGCCGCTAGGGAATAGAATGGACAGTTTGTCGTTAAATCATCAACGAATTGCATATATGCCCATCAATTAGGCATGTCTGGTCAGTCGCATGCTTTTTGGGTCGAACGACGACCCTGCCGCTTTTCACGGCGGCGCCCCGATGCTTCCTTTGGGGCGGGCATGGGGAGGGCGCTTTGAAGATTCTGGTCCTGAATGCGAACACCAGCGCGGCCGTGACCGACCGGATGGTGGCGGCCCTCCAGCGTCGCGCGCCGGCGGGCGTCGAACTCGCCGGCGTGACGGCCACCTTCGGCGAGCCCTATGTCACCACGCGCCAGTCCGCAGCCGTGGCAGGCCATGCGGCGCTCGATGCGGCAGCGGCCGCCGTGGCGCAGGAGGCGGGGGAGGGCCGCCCACCGTTCGATGCCGCCCTCTACGCGTGCTTCGGCGAGCCGGGCCTTGAGGCGCTGCGAGGCACCTTCACCTTCCCCTTTGCCGGCATGGCCGAGGCGAGCATCCTCGCCGCGCTCCAGCTGGGCGAGCGCTTCTCCATCGTGGTGCCCCATGGCGAATGGCCCGCCATGCTGCGCGAGCTGATGCGCCGGACCCATCTCGACGGCCGCTGCGCGGGCATCGCCATGGTCCCCGGCGATGCCCTCACTCTGTCCTCGCGCCACGCGGATGGCTCCTCGGACAAGACCTGGGCCGTCGCGCGGGTGGTGGAGGAAACCATCGCCGCGCAGGCGCCCGACGTGCTCATCCTCGGCGGGGCGGCGCTGGCCGGTTATGCGGCGGAGATCGAGGTCGCAGCGCCGGTGCCCATCATCGATTCCCTCGAAGCCGGCTTCGAGCAGGCGCTCGCCCTCGCGCGGCTCGGCCCGTGCCGGAGGGAGAAGGACTGAAAGCAACGGGGGCTTGGCCTTGC
>JAYSCE010000226.1:0-7056 GCA_041915035.1 Xanthobacter sp. | reverse complement strand
AACTATCGGTGCTAGACGCCGCATATTATTTGGCGAGATGCTCCAAGACTTATTATTCTGCAGAAGGCAACCCCGAACTTTTTCATTGGCTGAAACGCGCCCACCCCTCAATTGAGGCCCACGCGCTGCACAAGGCCATTTGTTCTGTTGATAGTTTTGATCGAGATTGCACAAAATACTTTCAGTATACGGGCTCGTCGCTCGTTGACGACGTGAATGTTGCAGTCGAAAAAGCAGCCCTGCTAAATCCAGGATTTAGCAAAGAGACGTTGAACAGTGCAGTTCTCAGGATGTGTCGCGAACTGAGGTAGCCGTCAGCCCCCAGGTCCCGGCAGCCGCATCTCCACCCTCAGCCCGCCCGCCGCCGCCGTGCCGAGGACGAGCCTGCCGTCCGCACCATCCACGACCTCCCGTACGATGGAGAGGCCGATGCCGGAGCCCTCGCCCGGCGTGCCCGGCACCCGATAGAAGCGCTCGAACACCTTGTCGCGCTCCTCCGGCGGAATGCCCGGCCCGGAGTCCTCCACCACCAGCACAGCCTCCTCCGCAGTCCCATCCACCGTGACGGTGACGGCGCCGCCCTTGGGCGTGTAGCGCAAAGCGTTCTCCACGAGATTCACCACCGCCTCGCGCATCATGGCGCCATCGCCGCGCGTGACGGCGGGGGCGTTCACGTCGAGGCCGAGGTCGATGTCCCGCTCCACCGCGAGATGGGCCAGCCCCTCCAGCACCTGCCGGGCCGACTGGGCGAGGTCGATGTCCTCGTCCCGCGGGCGGCGGCTGCCCGGCTCGGCGCGGGACAAGGTGAGGAGCTGGGCGGCGAGGCGGGCGAGGCGGCGGGTGCTTTCCTCGGCGCCCGCCAAAGCTTCGGCGCGCTCGGTGGCCTCTCCGGTGCGGCGGGCGAAGGCCACCTGCGTGGAAAGCAGCGCCAGCGGCGTGCGCAGCTGGTGCGCCGCATTGGCGACGAAGCGGCGCTGCGCCGCCATCTGCCCTGCGACCCGGCCCATATAGGTATTGAGCGCGGCCACCAGCGGGCGCAGCTCGCTCTGCACGGCATGGTCCGGCAAGGGGGAGAGATCGTCCCGCCCCTTCTCCATCACCGCCTCGCGCAGCCGCATCAGCGGCGCCAGCCCCCGGCCGAGGCCGATGATGACCAGCACACCGGCTGCCACCAAGAGGATGAGCTGCTGGCCGAAATTGCCCACCCACAATTCCCGCACCATGGCCGCGTGGCCGGCGAGGGTGACGCCCACCACCACCGTCACCCGCGCGCCATCGGTCGCACCCACCAGCGGATAGGACAGGGCCGCGAGGCGCAGATCATTGCCGCGATAGCTGCCGGTGAAATGCACCGGCGCGCTCGCCTTCGGCAGAGGCTCGGGCAGCGGCAGATCGGGATAGCCGGTGAGGAGGCGCCCGGCGGACGTATCCACCCGGTAGAACACCCGGTCGCGATGCCCCGTGTCGAACATCTCCAGCGCCACGGGCGGCACGATGGCGTCGATGACGCCGCGATCGATGCGCACATCCTCGGCGATAGCGCGCACCGAGGCGTCGAGCGTGCGGTCGGTGACAAGATCGGCGGTGGCGCTCGCCTGCCGCCAGCTGGTGAAGACGTTCACCGCCACGAGCCCCGCCAGCGGCAGCAGCAGCCAGCGCAACAGCTGGAGGCGCAGGCTATCCATGCGCGTGCTGCAACAGATAGCCGAGCCCGCGCAGAGTCACGATCCGCACGTCGGAGCCCTCCAGCTTCTTGCGCAGGCGGTGGACGTAGATCTCGATGGCGCTGGGGTCGGCGAGATCGTCGAGGCCGAAGATGCTTTGCGAAAGCTGCGCCTTGCTCACCGTCTGCCCGGCCTTGATGAGCAGCGCCTCCAGCACGGCGTGCTCGCGCGGGGTCAACGCCAAAGGCTCGGTGGCGAGGCGGAACAGGCGGGTGTTGGTGTCGAAGGCGAGCGTGCCGCAGGTGATGAGCGGATCGGGCCGGCGCGCCGAGCGGCGCAGCTGCACGCGGATGCGCGCCTCCAGCTCGGCGATGTCGAAGGGCTTGGCGAGATAATCGTCCGCCCCTTCATCCAGCCCGGCCACCCGCCCGTCGAGGCTGGCATTGGCGGTGAGGATGATGACCGGAACGGCGTTGGCCCGGCTGCGCAGGCGCTTCAGAAGCTGCATCCCGCCCATGCCGGGCAGGCCGAGATCGAGGATGACGAGATCATAGGTCTCCAGCGCCAGCGCCTGGTCCGCCGCCTCCCCGTCGTTCAGAACATCCACGACGAAATTGTCCCGCCGCAGGATCTTGGCGAGCCAGTCGGCAAGCTCGTGATTGTCCTCGACCAGCAGGAGACGCATCAAACAGGTGCCCGGCCGCCCCTGCGGCGGCGCGCCAGTCTCGCCGGGCGGCGGCGGGCAATCAAGGGCGGGAGCCTCGGCCGCGACGGTGCGGAGGTTGGGTTGCTACAGTCGGCTACTCCACGGTGCATTTGATCTGGAACGTGTATCCTCGCCCCTCCCGGGCCACGGCAGTCGCCTCTTGCGCCGGCACAATATCAAGATCTGTGGGATCAACGCCATTGGCTCGCATGAAATTGGCCGCGAGGTCCGCTTTGATGCCAAAGTTAATGTTTTGGGGCAGCGATCCATTGTTCTGAAGTGAGGCGACTTCGCTGAGTTTTGATTGGATAACTCCGACTATCGCGCCCCCATTATCGACCACTGGGCCTCCTGAATTACCCGGCTGTATTGGTGCCGTGAATTGGAGCAAACGGGCGTCGTTGCCCATTCCGGCGAGGGAGCTAACCAGTCCGCTAGTGAAATTGAGACCGTTATCGAGTTGGCCGGCAAGGGGGAAACCCATTGCGTAGACGGTCTCTCCGAGCTGCAGGGGCTTGCGACGGATTTTGGCGAACGGCGTCTTCGGATCACCGGCGGCTTGCACCAACGCCATATCGTTGATGGTATCTCGGGCCAGGATCCGGGCGGGCCCATACCCCGAAATAACTGCGTTTTTACAATCGGCAACGACATGCGCGTTCGTAATGCCGGCTCCGCGGTCGTTCACGAAGAAGCCGCTTCCAGTTTGTATCGTGCCGCGGCGGGGAACAGGGGCCTTCGGTGACGCTCCGGCCGTTGCCTCACCTCCCGGGGCTGGAGCGGCTTGCGGAGGATCTGAGAGCTGTCCTTTGTAGCGGACGCAGTCAACCAAGGTTGCGAGCATACGTGACGTACCATCGAGCCGGAATGGAGTAAATTCTCCCGCAACCTTGGTGTACAGCATGCGACCACGTCTCATTTCTTGAAAAATATTCGCATTACTCCGCAACGAAACAATTACCATATCGCGACCAGCGCTAATTCCAGAAAAATTGTAAATTTGTCCGTCATCAATCTTAAAAATAAATTCGTACCTGCGATCATCTATTACATGAATTTTCCTCCCTTTTAGACCGGCATACCAATGATACGCATCATCAATCATAAAAAATACTGACACTCCGCTATTATATTGCGCGGATGCGATGCAGCTACTGAATCGACCTGTCTTGTCGTCAGCGAAAGCATTTAGTTCCCATCCGGCAATGTTATAGCTCGCCAGCGTACGCGCATCGGCCGATGCGCAAACGACTAGCGACAAAACGCCGACGACAAAGAAGCGAAATAGCCTCATATGCAGCCCCCAATCCGCAGGCTGCTCAACCTAGCATTGCCATTTACGAAGAGTAAATCTCACCCAATGGCAAGGCGTTTACCAAGCCGAAGATGCTCCGGCATCGAAGACAAACTAAGCCGTGCGGCGCATTGCGCGCGAGCCGAATCGGGAGGTAACCTCAGAAAGGTTCCCATTCGTCCATTTTGCAACCGAAGCTGCCCGCCGCCCCGGGAGAGATGCGCATGTCCCGCCTGCTTGCGACCAGCCTGCTCGCCTCGACCTCGCTGCTGGCGCTGGCGCTGGCCGGGCCGGTGGCCCGTGCAGGGGATTATGTGATCTCCTCGGGCACGGTTGTCGCCGCCCCGGTGGTGGTGAGCACCTCGACGCCCGGCGCGCCGTTCACCAGCGTCATCAACCAGGGCGGCATCGTCTACACCGACACCACGAAGAAGTCCTCCTACGCGCTCTCCGTGAAGACCGGCGCGGTGACGGGCGGCCTCTCCAATTCCGGCACCATCAACGTCACCCAGTCGCTCACCAAGCTGGGCATCGATGGCGGCGGCACGAAACCCAGCGTCACGGGCGAGACCAAGGCCATCCAGCTCTATGGCACCAGCGCCCTCTCCGGCGGCCTTGTGAACAGCGGGACGATCAAGGCGGCACGCATCATCAATGCCGCGCCGGTCATCAAGACCACTTCCAACGTCGGCGTCGGCGAATATGCCGAAGGCATTCACGTCACCAACTATCTCGCCGGCGGCATCGTTAACGCCAACAGCGGAGTGATCGATGTCTCCAACGACATCACCTCCACCTTCAGCCCGGCGAAGAAGCTCAATTCCATGACGCTGATCACCACGCTCTACGCCACCGGCGTGGTCGTGGAGGGGAATGCTGCGGCGAACAGCATCACCAATGCCGGGGAACTGTCCGTCCGGGCGCGCGGCACCATCACCGAGAAGCTGGTGGCCTCGTCGTCGGCCTGGCTGCTCGCCGCCGCCACCGCCCGCGCCATCGGCATCCAGGTCAGTCAGCTCGGCGCCCCCATGCCGCCCGGCGTGTCGGGAGCGACGCTCTCGAACTCCGGCATCATCGATGTGGTGGCTTCCATCACCCACACCACCGATTTCACTGTCGCCACCACTCTGAACATCCCCCCGTCGCGGCTGGTGGAATCGAGCGCGGGGGCGGTCGCCTCGGGTATCAGCACCACCGAGATCAACATCACCAGCTTCCAGAACACGGGCACTATCTCGGTGGGTGGCTCGGCGCTGAGCGTCTCGAACGCGAGCGTGAGCGCCTACAACACCGCGATCCTCGTCAATCACAACGACCCGAAGAGCCACAAGACCGACCCGGAAATGGGTTCGGTGGGCGGCTCGGTGACGGCCTATGGCATCTCCTTCGCCAATGGCAGCCTGGGGGACTTCACCAACAGCGGCAGCATCGACGTGACCGGCGTCGCCGAGACCACCACGAGCGCGTCCACCTCGGCGCTCGACAAGACCCACGTCGAGCAACAGAATTTCGCGGCAGTCACCCTCACCGGCATCAACGTCGCCGTCGACACCCTGACCGGCCCCATCGTGAACAGCGGCGTGGTGAACCTCTCGGCCACGGCCTCGCTCCAGAGCCAGTCAACCGCCAGCAATGACGGCGGGCCGACGAAGAAGAAGGCCGAGGTGGCGGCCAGCGGCTATCTCGTCACCCAGCTCGCCGGCATCAGCGTGGTCGCCAGCGGATACGCCGCCAGCGACTACAGCGCCACGGTGCGCAATTCGGGCGTCATCAAGCTGACCTCAAAAGCCACGGGCTCGCAGTCCGCCCTCGCCCTTTCGGAGGGGGATGCGAAGGCCGACATCACCTTCAGCGCCGGCGCGAACTTCCTGTCCGGCGCCCTGCTCTTCGCCACCAATTCCGCCGCGGGCGTCTTTATCAGCGCGCCGAACGTGGCCGAGGTGACCAACTCCGGCATCATCGACGTTTCCTCGACCTATACCTCCAATCTCTCCGCCACCGCGGGCGGCGGCAGCCAGACGGCGACGGCAACGGCGACGGCCACGTCCGGCCCGTCGTCCTTCAACAGCTTCGGCCTGAAAATCTCCGAAGTCGCGGGTGGCCCTTCCACCGGCACGGTCGCGACCACGGGCATCACCAATTCCGGCACCATCGCCCTCTCCTCCGCCGTGAAGCTGAGCGATGTCGCCGCGGCGAACGCCAGCCCCTCCGACGGGGCGGCGGTGGCCTCGGCGCTGAGCCAGTCCAAGACGCTCAGCACCGTTCCCGGCCTCGACGGCGCCATCGCCGCCAGCTACGGCATCTATGCGAGCCTCGACGGGCTGGCCGGCAATCTCACCAATTCCGGCATGATCTCGGTCGATCAGGCGCTCACCGTCACCACCGCCGCGGGCGCCGCCGGCGCGAGCGTGCAGGCCAGTTCGGTCGCGGACGGCCTGTCGCTGGCCATGGGGGTCCTCGCCGTGCCAGGCAAGGTCACGGGATCGCTGGTGAATTCCGGCGACATCACCGCCATCGCCGCAGGCACGTTCGGTGCCGTCGCGAGCGGCGCGGCGGGAAGCGGCAAGGCGACGGTGGCAGCGGACGCGACCGGCATCGTGCTCGCTGGCGGCATCATCGCCTCCACGGACGGCATGGCCGGCTTCTCCAACAGCGCGACGATCCTCTCCAATGCGAGCGCCACCACCACCGTATCGGCCGCCGCCAGTGGCACCGGAGCGGTGGAGACGGACGCCCACGGCACCGGCTCCGCACTGGCGCTGGGCGTGATGCTGTCCGGTCCGGGGAAGATTTCCGGCGACCTCACCAACACCTCCACCATCGGCGCGACCGCGCTGTCCAACGTCACGGCGTCGGGCAGCGGCGGAACGGTTTCCAGCGACGCGACCGCCGTCTCCTCGGCCTTCGGCCTCCTCACCGCGGCCCGCGCCGGCATCGGCGGCGATCTCGTCAACACGGGCATCATCGGTGCCGTCGCCAACGCATCCGCGACCGCGAAGGGCGGCGAGGCGGATGCCTTCGCCTTCGCTTACGGCCTCGCCCTCGATGCCACCGGCGGCATCGGCGGCAGCATCGTGAATTCCGGCATCGTCATCGCCGTCGCCGATGCCGGTGCCACGGGCGCGGGCAGCAAGGCGAAGGCGGAAGCGGTGGGCCTCCAGATCGCCTCCGGCACGGTGGGCGGCGCGCTCGCCAACACGGGTGCCATCGTCGCCCAGACGAGCGGTACGGACGCGACCGCCATCGGCATCGCCATCGGCGTCCCCATCGACGGCAAGGCGCTGGGGACGGCGCAGGTGACGACCCTCAAAACCCTCAACGTCGACACCAGCCTTGCCACCGCAGGTGCGGTGACGCTGACGGACGGGCTGGTGAATACCGGCGCCATCACC
>JAYSCE010000225.1:0-7059 GCA_041915035.1 Xanthobacter sp. | reverse complement strand
GGCCGCGGCGTGGAGGCGCGGGACAAGGGCCTTGCAGCGCCGAAAGCCAAGCCGGGCGAGCCGAAGCCGGAAGCCGGCAAAGCCGTGTCCGGGGCGAAGCGCCGGCTCTCCTTCCACGAGCAGCACGCGCTCAAGACGCTGCCCAAGACCATGGACGACCTGCGGGTGAAGCTGGAGAAGCTTGCCGCCGAGATCGCCGATCCCGCCCTCTATGCCCGCGACCCGGCCCGCTTCGACAAGGCCTCGGCCGCGCTCGGAGAAACGCAGGCGGCCCTCGACGCGGCGGAAGAGGAATGGCTGCGCCTCGAAATCCTGAAAGAGGAACTGGAAGGGTAGGCGCCTCAGGGGCGACGCCGCATCAGCACGGTGCTCTCGAAGTCGATGACGAGATCCCCGTGCTGGTTGGTGCCGGAATTGTAGGTGCGCAGGAAGCCCCATTGGGGGCGGGACTTGATGGTGATCTTGTCCCGCACCTCGGTGGCGAACGAGATGGTGTCGCCCGCATAGACCGGCTTCAGCCACCTGAGCTTGGTGAAGCCGGAGGCCGGGCCGAAGGAGCCGCCGCCCGGCACGCTTTCCTCGCTGGGCTTGGACGCCTCCTTGGGCAGCGCCATGTTGGAGGCGACGAAGCATTTCATCCACATGGCGGCCGTGTGCCAGCCGGAGGCCACCAGCGCGCCGAACGGGCTGCGCCGCGCCGCCTCGGGGTCCACATGGAATGGCTGGGGATCGTAGAGGCGGGCGAAGGCCAGCATCTCCGCCTCGGTGAAGGTGTGGTTGCCCAGCGCCGCCGTGGCCCCCACTTCGACCTCCTCGAAATACATCATGCGAGGCGCGCTCCCGGGTTGCGGCGGCCGATCATGCAGACGCAGGTCTGATCGACCGCGGCGCTCTTGTCGGCCTTGAGAAGCTCGAATCGAAACGTCACGAGCCCCATGTCGGGCTTGCTCTTAGATGTGCGGCTCTCCAGCACCGTGCGGCGGAGCGTGAGCACGTCGCCGGGGAAGACGGGCGCGAGCCACTTGTTCTCGGTGACACCGGGCGAGCCTTGGCCGGCGGTGCGCACGAGAAAGCCGTCGCAGACGAGCCGCATCATGATGGCGCAGGAATGCCAGCCGGAGGCCGCGAGCCCCCCGAGCAGGGACGCCTTGCCCGCCGCCGCATCGAGGTGCATCGGCTGGGGGTCGAACTCCCGCGCGAAGGCGAGGATCTCTTCCTCCGTGACCTTGTGCGAGCCGAACGTCTTCACCTCACCGATGATGAAATCTTCGAAGAAGATGTCGGGCAAGGCGGCCTCCCTGTCGTTGGAGGCCGATGGAAGGCGAGGATGACGCAAACGTCAAGCTGGGCGTGGGGATACCGGCGCGTCAGGCCAGAAGGTGGCCTTGTCGCTCCCGACCAGAACGTCACGGATGTTCTTGGTGACCGGGAAACCATAGCCGCCTTCGCGACAGGGCGAATAGAGCACGCCGTCGTCGTGATATTCGGACACATAGAGGTGCACGCCCACGCACATCATGGAGAGGATGAGCGCCTGAAGGGCATCGTATCCATGGACGACCATGCTCTTGGTGCGGTCCGGCCAGTCGATCTCGAAGCGGCAGCCCCAGGACTCGCCGATGTCCTCCACGATGTGCTCGGGCTGGTGCAGGCGGATCTCCACCGGCGTGTCGCCGGCCTCGCCTTTGATGAAAAGGGTGTGCCTGAGGATCACCATGGCGGGGCTCCGCTGGGGGGCTGACATCAGAAGCTTATCTTGTCGACGCCGATGAGCAGGTCGCGCAGGTTGTTCGGAACGGGGAAGCCGTAGCCGTCCTCCTTGTCGTAGGCGCGCAAGCTGCCGTCCTCATGATACGGGCTCGTGTAGATCTGGGCGCCAATCATCTGCAGCGCGATGACCAGTGCCTGCAGCGCATCTTCGCCCACCCCATGGCGAGCCAATCGGCCCTCCGGCCAGTCGATCTCGAAATTGCATGTCCAGGACGCACCCGTGGGGTGGGGCTGATACAGGTGTATTTCGACCAGAACCTCGCCGGAGGGTTGGTTGAGATGTAGAATATGGGTCAGGATGGGCATTAAAGATTTCCACAAAAATTGTACCTTGCATCTAAACGCGGTTTTGTACGCGGGTATACCAATGGGTTTATAAATAAATCTTGTCAGCGCCCACCAATAGGTCACGGACGTTTCGGGCGATGGGAAAGCCATAGCCCTCTTCGTTGTCGTAGGCGCGAAGGGCTCCATCGTGATGATAGGTGCTCGTATAGATCTGGATTCCGATCATCTGCAAAGATATCACCAGCGCCTGCAATGCATCTAGGCCGGCGCCGGACATGGTCTTGGTGCCCTCCGGCCAGTCGATTTCGAAAGTGCAGGCCCAGCAGCCGTCCTTGGGGGCCGGCCTGAAAATACGGATTTCGATCGGAATTTCGCCTTCAGGGCGATTGAGATAAAGCGTGTGAGTCAGAATTAACATTTTTATTCTCTCAGAATGGGAGAGGAGGAATCGGTTTTCCGGCTAAACAGCAAGCATATCGCAGAGATGCTTGACCGTGGCATGCTGAATTCTTGATGGCCGTGCAGTACGCCGTGTCTGTCTTGTTCAAGCGTTCGCATTCCGCTTCTGCCGCGGGCGGAATGCGCCGCGCCGCCATCGACACACGTCGCTCCGCACCGGTGGGTTTTGGCCCGGTGCTGCTGTCGCTTCCTCCGGCCCATCGCCCGCCACCCGGCTGGCCGCTGGGGATGCGCGGCTGGCTGGGATCATAGCTGCCCTTCAATACGAGCTTGAGGCGCCATGCTGCGACGTCGAGGTTCAGCCGCCGCGTGAGGCGGCGCAATCGGTCGAGGGCATCCAACTCTGCATCTGTCTGCGACACAGCCGCTCTCCTTCGTCAATCCGAAGGAGACGATATAGGAATATAATCCGATATGCAACTACCGCGTGCTAACGGTGGTGCGGTTCTCGCGCGTCCGGCGCCAGATGCTTCAGCTCGAAGCGCATCACCTCCGTCCCATCCTCCCGCCGGGAGCTGCCGGTGCGGTGATAGATGGTCCAGCCGGGGCGGCTGCCGCTGGGGCGGGCGTCGAGGATTTCGGTGAAGAAGGTGATCGCGTCGCCGGCGCGCACCGGGGCGAGCCATTTGAGATCCGTCAGGCCGAAGCCGACGCCCACGGGCGCGATCACCGCCGCGTGGTCGGCGGGCAGGGCTTCAGCCACCGCGCCGTGGGCGCGCACGAACAGGCCCATCCATGTGGAGACCGTGTGCCAGCCGGAGGCGATGAGGGTGCCGAAGGGGGAGGCGGCAGCCGCCTCCGCATCCACATGGAAGGGCTGGGGATCGTAGGCGCGGGCGAAGCGCACGATCTCCTCCGCCGTGAAGGTGAAGCGGCCGAGGAACTGCGGCCCAGCCCCGACCATCACGCGACCTCAGTTGGCGAAGCGGAAGTGCAGCACGTCGCCGTCGGCGACCACGTAATCCTTGCCTTCCAGGCGGAACCGGCCGCCCTCACGCGCGCCGGCCTCGCCCTTGAACTTCACATAGTCGTCGTAGGCAACGGTCTCGGCGCGGATGAAGCCCTTCTCGAAATCCGTATGGATTACGCCTGCCGCAGCCGGCGCCTTGGTGCCGGCGGTGATGGTCCAGGCACGGGCTTCCTTCGGGCCGACGGTGAAATAGGTGAGCAGCTGGAGCAGCTCATAGCCCGCGCGGATAACGCGGTTGAGGCCCGGCTCGTCGAGGTCGATGGCCTCCAGATATTCCTTCTGCTCGTCGGGCGGCAGCACCGCGATCTCGCTCTCGATCTTGGCCGAGACGACCACCGCCTTGGCGCCTTCCTCAGCGGCGCGCTTGAAGACCTCGGCGGAGAGGGCGTTTCCCTTCTTCGCGGAGCCTTCCTCGACGTTGCACACGTAAAGCACCGGCTTGGCGGAGAGCAGGCCCAGCTGGTTGAAGAGCTTGCGTTCCTCCGGCTTCACCTCGGCGAGGCGGGCGGGCTTGCCGTCGCGCAGCAGGACGAGCGCGCGCATGACGAGGTCGAGGGTTTCCTTGGCTTCCTTGTCGGTGCCGCCCTTGGCCTTCTTCTCCAGCGTGGGCAGGCGCTTCTCGAGGCTTTCAAGGTCGGCGAGCATCAGCTCTGTCTCGATGGTCTCGATGTCGTTGACCGGCGCGATCTTGCCTTCCACGTGGGTCACGTCCCCGTCCTCGAAGCAGCGCACCACATGGGCGATGGCGTCGCACTCGCGGATGTTGGCGAGGAACTGGTTGCCGAGACCCTCGCCCTTGGAGGCGCCGCGCACCAGGCCGGCGATGTCCACGAAGGTGAGGCGGGTGGGAATGATGGCGCCCGAGCCTGCGATCTCCGCCAGCGTGTCGAGGCGCGGATCGGGCACCGCCACGTCACCCACATTGGGCTCGATGGTGCAGAACGGATAGTTCGCCGCCTGCGCCGCCGCCGTCTGGGTGAGCGCGTTGAAGAGGGTGGACTTGCCCACGTTGGGAAGCCCGACGATGCCGCATTTGAAGCCCATGGAAAGCCCGGAGTTGCACCCGCCCGCCGGTGCGGCTGCAGGATGGAAGAAAAGGATCAGGCCGCGCTGCGACCGTTGAGCGATCGCATAGCCCCTCGGGCCGCGTGTGCGCAACCCGCCGAAGCTTGCGCCATGGTCGTACGCGGGGCCTCAGCCCTTCTCGCCCACCCGCTTCTGCTCGCCGAAGCCCTGGGCTTCCAGAAAGAGATGGGCGCGATTCTGGAACTCGTCGGGGCGCTGCTTCACCAGCAGTTCGGCGAAATCGGCGCAGGCGTCGCTCACGGCATCCACCCAGCCCTTCTCCGACTTGGCGAAGTCGTTGAGCACATAGGCATGCACCAGCGCCTTGTCGCCGGGATGGCCGATGCCGAGGCGGATGCGCCAGTAATCGTTGCCGCACTGGGCGGTGATAGACCTCAGACCGTTGTGGCCGGCATTGCCGCCGCCCTTCTTGATCCGCAGCTTGGCGGGGGGCAGGTCCAGCTCGTCATGGAAGACGAAGATGTGGTCGAGGGGGATCTTGTAGAAGCGCTGGGCCTCAGCCACGGCCCGGCCGCTCTCGTTCATGAAGGTCTCGGGGAAAAGCGCGATGACCTTCTCGCCGGCAATCTCGCCTTCCGCAGCGGCGGCCTGGAAGCGGCGTCTCAGCGGCCCCAGGCGGTGGCGGCGGCAGATGGCATCGAGCGCCATGAAGCCGACATTGTGCCGGTTGCCGGCATATTTCGGGCCGGGATTGCCGAGCCCTGCGAACAGGAACATGAGGCGGATCTCCGGCCCGGAAAACGGGGCGCCGCGGCTTTGAGGAAAGCGCGGCGCCCGGGATGGTCAGCGATCAGCTCAGGCCTTGGGCTCTTCCGCCGCCGGCTCCTCCTCGGCGCCCACCGGGGCGACGATGGTGGCGAGGGTATCATCGCCCTGGCCGGCCCAGCTGGAGCCAGCCGGCAGCTTGAGGGCGGACAGGTGGAAGGCGTCGCCGAATTCCGCGCCGGTGAGGTCGACCTCGATGGCGGCCGGGATGTTCTCCGCATCGCACTCGAGCTCGACGGTATGGGCAACCACGTTCAGGGTGCCGCCGGCCTTGAGCGCCGGGGAGGCTTCCTGCTTCACGAAGTGCACCGGAACTTCCACCGTCACGGTCGCGCCCTTGGAGACGCGCAGGAAGTCCACGTGGAGGGGGAAGTCCTTCACGACGTCCAGCTGATAGTCGCGCGGGATGACGCGGTGCTTGGTGCCGTCCACGTCCACCTCGAACAGGGTGGTGAGGAAGTGGCCGGCATAGATGATCTTGTTGATCTCGATGAAGTCGAGCGAGATCGTGATGGGATCCTGCTTCTCGCCGTAGATCACGGCGGGCACACGCCCGGCGCGGCGCTCGGCACGGGCGGCCCCCTTGCCGGCCCGCGGGCGCGCCACAGCCTTCCGTTCCTTGATGGCAGTCATGGCACTCGTCCTGATATTTGAGTTTCCATCGCCGCATCCGTATGGACGCGCGATTTCGCCCTGCGGCACGCCTCCAGGGGGGCGCATGCCGAAAGCGAAGGCGCGCTTATAGCGGCGGAGCCCCGCCGATGCAAGGAAGCGGCGCGGTAAAAGGGCGGATCAGCGCGGGGTCGAGGACTGGCACGCGCCGGGCTTGCCCACCGGCGTGCCCTGGCCGAACCAGTTGCCGCACTTGTCGCAGCCGGAAACGGCGATGGCCAGCGCGGCGATGGCGGCGAGACGGATGGCGACGCGCATGACTTCTCCTTGGGAATCCGCGGCAGATTAGGCGATCCGCCGCGGAAGGAAAGGGGTCGCGCCGCCGCGGCCGGTCTGGCTTCAGTAGACGATGACGTGCCGCACCACCTCACCACGGTCGAGGCGGTCGAAATTCTCGTTGATGGTGTCGAGCGGCCCGGTGGAGGAGAGCAGGCGGTTCACCGGCAGCTTGCCGCGCTTGTAGAGGGCCATGAAGCGCGGGATGTCGCGCGGCGGCACGCAGCTGCCCATGTAGCTGCCCTTGATGGTGCGCTCCTCGGCGACGAGGTGCACCGGCGGCAGGGAGATGCGGGCGTTGGGATTGGCGAGGCCGCCCGTGGTGGTGGTGCCGCCCCGGCGGGTGATCTTGTAGGCGAGCTCGAAGGCGGGGGCGGAGCCGGCCATCTCGATGGCGTGGTCCACGCCGCCGTGGGTCGCCTCCTTCACCGCCTCCACGATGTCCGCGTCACTGGCGAGGAAGGTATCTGTCGCGCCGAGCTGGCGGGCGAGATCGAGCTTGGAAGGCGAGAGGTCGAGGGCAACGATCTGGTCGGCACCCGCCGCCACCGCGCCCATCACGGCCGAGAGGCCGACGCCGCCCAGGCCGACCACGGCGACACTCTGGCCCGGGCGCACGCCGGCCGTGTTCACCACCGTGCCGACGCCCGTCATCACCGCGCAGCCAAACAGGGCGGCGTCGATGAGCGACATCTCCTTGTCGATCTTGATGATGGAGCGACGCGAGACGACCGCGTATTCGCCGTAACCCGCGATGCCGCAGAGATGATAGA
>JAYSCE010000224.1:0-7069 GCA_041915035.1 Xanthobacter sp. | reverse complement strand
GCTGGCGAGGCGCTCCACGAGGCGGCCGAGCGCGGCGTAGCTGATCTTCGCGTCGCGGAAATCGAACGCGGGCCGTTCTGCTCCGGCTGCTACACCGGCGGCGAGCAGGTCCGGCAGGGTGGTGATCTCCAGCGGCGCGGACCAGTCGCACACGTCCGGAAAATGCGCCTGCCAGGGCGGCGCCTCGCCACCCGGCGCGTGAGACGGCGCAGGGGAGTGGCCTTGCGCCATCACGCCGCCTCCGCCGCCGCGAACGTGCCGGGCCCGGCCGCGAGGCGCCTCAGCAGCGCCGCCGGCTTCAGGCTGTCGTCACCGGTCTCGGTGGCCATCTCCTCGAGGCCGGCGACGATGCGGGCAAGGCCCACGCCCTCGGCCCAGTGCATGGGCCCGCCGGTGAAGGACGGCCAGTTGTAGCCGTTGAGCCAGATGACATCGATGTCGCCGGAACGGGCGGCGATGCCCTCCTCCAGGATCTTCGCGCCCTCGTTGACCATCGGGTAGAACAGGCGCGCCTGGATCTCCTCGATGGTGAAGCTGCGGCGGGCGATGCCGCGCTCGGCGGAGAGCGCGGCGATCAGCGCCTCCGTCTCTGGATCGCGGGTGCCCGCGCGGGCACCCTCGGGATAGAGATAGAAGCCGCGCCCGGTCTTCTGGCCGAACCGGCCCTGCTCGGCCAGCGCATCCGCCACCGGGGCCTTCACCGCCTTGTCGCCGGCCGCCTTGCGGGCGCGCCAGCCGATGTCGATGCCGGCGAGGTCCGCCATGGCGAACGGGCCCATGCGGAAGCCGAAGTCGGTCACCGCCGCATCCACCTCGTGGGGCAGGGCGCCGGCGAGGAGCAGGCGCTCGGCCGCCTCGGTGCGGCGCGCCAGAATGCGGTTGCCGACGAAGCCGTAGCACACGCCCACCACCACCGGCAGCTTGCCGAGCTTGCGGCCGAGATCGAGGCCGGTCACCAGCACGTCGGGCGCCGTCTGTTCCCCGCGCACCACTTCCAGCAGGCGCATCACGTTGGCGGGGCTGAAGAAATGCAGGCCCACCACATCCTGCGGCCGGCTGGTGGTGGCGGCGATGGCGTCCACGTCGAGGTAGGAGGTGTTGGTGGCGAGGATGGTGCCGGGCTTCGTCACCCGATCGAGGGTGCCGAAGATCTCTGCCTTGACGCCCATGTCCTCGAACGCGGCCTCCACCACGATGTCGGCATCAGCCGCCGCCTCGAGGCCCACCTTGGGAGTGATGAGCGCCATGCGCGCGTCCATCGCCTCCTGCGAGAGCGAGCCGCGCTTCACCGAGGTGGCGTAATTGGCGCGGATGCGCTCCATGCCCACGTCGAGCGCCTCGGCCTTCACCTCGATGAGCGTCACCGGGATGCCGGCCTGGGCGAAGCACATGGCGATGCCGCCGCCCATGGTGCCGGCGCCGACGACCGCCGCAGAGGCGATGGGCCGGGCCTTCACCTCCTTGCCGATGCCGGGGATGCGCGCGGCCTCCCGCTCGGCGAAGAAGACGTGGCGCAGGGCCTTGGAGCTCGGGTCCGCCACCAGCGCCTTGAAATGCGCCCGCTCGGCGGCGAGGCCCTCGGCGAACGGCCGCTCGAACACGCCGCGCACGGCATCGATCAGCGCCGGCACGTTGGGGATGCGGGCGGAACGCTTCCGTGCGTCGGTGGCGGCGGCCTCGAAGACAGCACGGTCATCGCTGGTGAGTTTGTCGGCACGCTCGCTTGCCCGGGGCCAGGTGCCGGCGGCGGCGAGGCCGAGCGCGCGATCGATGGCGGCGGCCAGGAGGTCGCCGTCCGAGATGGCGTCGGCAAGGCCGAGGGCGAGCGCCTTCTGCGCCGTCACCGGATCGCCCGAAAGCATCATGCCGAAGGCCGGTGTGGCGCCGATGAGGCGCGGCAGCCGCTGGGTGCCGCCGGCGCCGGGAATGATGCCGAGCTTGATCTCGGGCAGGCCCAGCCGCGCGCCGGGCGCCACCACCCGGGCATGGCAGGCGAGGGCGAGCTCCAGCCCGCCGCCGAGCGCCATGCCGTTGACGGCGGCGACCACCGGCTTCGGGCAGTCCTCGATGGCGGCCAGCACGTCCGGCAGGGCAGGGGGAACGGGGGGCTTGCCGAACTCGGAGATGTCGGCACCGGCCACGAACACCTTGCCGGCGGCAGCCAGCACGATGGCCTTGACGGCCGGGTCGGCGGCGGCGGCCGCGATGCCCTCGGCGATGGCGCCCCGGACCGCAGCGCCGAGCGCATTGACCGGCGGATTGTCGATGACGAGCACGGCGACGCCGTTCGAGACCTCGGTGCGGACCGGAGCCATGTTGTCTCCCTTGTGTTCTGCTATGCAGAATTGCCGTCTGCGATTTTCTGAAGACGTGCCTTGCCGAATGTGTCTTGTCAAGCGCGCTTGTCGGTCAATCAGTGGTGTTATGGTAGGTGTGTGGGATATTTTGTTCCATCATACAGAACTGATGACCGCATAATTGACATGTGGCGGGAGGGCGTGCCATTCATCCACCAGCCCCGGGCGCCGGTCGCGTGACGGGGTCAGAACGCGGAGAAGCCGCGCGGAAGGGGAGGTCTTTGCTGTCCGGACCGGGTCCGCGGCGGCGGCCGCCACACGTCCCGCGCATGCACTTCCCGCCAGATCACCGCAGCCGCGGTCGCGTGGCGGACGGCGCGCGCCGCTCCGGTCGCGGACACGTCTGCGACCGCCGGGGCGGCCGCGCCGAGGGGATCGGCCGCCCGGCGTCAGAAACGCTCAGGGAGGACATACATGGTCGGCAGGACAATCGTGTCGGCGGCGCTGGCGTTCGGCGTCACGCTGGCGGCAGGCGCGGCGGGGATCGCGAGCGCCTCGGCCCAGGATGCGCCGAAGACCTTCACCATCGGCGCGCACATGCCGCTCACCGGCTCGCTCGCCCGCTCCGGCCAGGCCTTCACCGAAGGCATGCAGGTGGCGGTGAAGATGTGCAACGCCGCCTCGCCCAAGTTCCAGGTGAAGGTGGACCTCATCGACGACGAGAGCACTCCGGCCAAGGCGGTCTCGGCGGTGGAGAAGCTGTCGTCCGACGGCGCGGTGGCGCTGATCGGCGGCTACGGCTCCAACATCATCGGCCCGGCGTCCGACGCCTCCGACAAGCTCGGCAAGGTCTACATCACCGCCGGCGCCGTCTCCGACGAGCTGACCAAGCGCGGGCTGAAGACCTTCTTCCGCATCAACAACAATGCCGGCTACGAGCGCGGCATCGCCACCCTCATCGGCGACCTGAAGCCCGCGAAGGTGTCCATCGTCGCCTCCACCAAGGAGGCGCCCGCGCTGCTCGCCGAGGGGCTGGAGAAGGACCTCGCCGCCAAGGGCATCGCCGTGACGGTGCACAAGTTCGATCCGGCGATCACGGATTTCAAGCCGATCATCAACAAGATCAAGCAGCAGGACAAGCCGGACATCATCATGATGTCGGCCTACGAGAACGACTACGTGGGCATCATCCGCGCCGCCAAGGTGCTGAAGCCCAACGTGAAGCTGATCGTCGGCACCTGGTCCCTCGCCACTCCGAAGATGTACACCGAGTTCCCCGACCTGATGAACAACGTGGTCGGCACCTCCTTCCTGCCGTTCCCGGTGGAAGTGAAGGACGAGGAGGGGCGCAAGTTCTCGGAGATCTACAAGCAGTCGTACAATAAAGAGATCGAGTATCTCTCCACCCTGAGCTTCGTGGAGACCATGGCGCTGTGCGAGGCCATCGTCCGCGCCGCCGAGGCGGGCACGCTGGACAAGGGCGGGCTTGCCGCCGAGATGCGCAAGACCGACCGCAACAGCCTGCTCGGCCGCATCCAGTTCGACGAGACCGGCGACAACCCCAACTTCGCGCTCTCCATGGGCCAGCACCGCGACGGCAAGATCGTGCTGGTGTCGCCGAAGTCGGCCGCCACGGGCGAGATCGCCTATCCCGCCCTGCCGTGGTGAGGCGAGGCTGACATCGCGGCCCGCCGGCACCGGCGCCGGCGGGCCGCATCCTGCCGGTGCCCCGACCCCGGCCTGCTCCTCACCGCCGCTCTGTACCGCCCGCCTTGCCCCATCCGAGGTGACATGACCGAACTCATCCTGCAGGCGCTGTTCTCCGGCGTGCTCATCGGCAGCGTCTATGCGCTGGTGGCCCTCGGCCTCGCCCTCGCCTTCGGCGCCATGCGCATCATCAACCTCGCCCATGGCGAGCTGGTGCTGCTCGCCGCCTACATGGCCTATCTGGTGGAATCGCGGACAGGGCTCGATCCCTATTTCGCCATCCCGCTCGCGCTGGTGGTGGTGGCGGCGGCGAGCTTCGTGCTGTTCCTGCTGGTGGACCGCATCAAGGACCACCGCGAGCTGAACTCGCTCATCCTCACCTTCGCCATCGGCATCATCCTCACCAACGCCATCCTGCTGGTGTTCGCCAGCGACGTGCGCACCACCGCCTCGCCCTTCCTGCAGGATGCGGTGTCGCTGGGCGACCTGTTCGCCATGCGCAGCGAGATCATCGCCTTCGTGCTCTCGCTGGTGCTGATGGGCGCGCTGTGGTGGTGGCTGAAGTCCAGCTGGTACGGCCGCGCGGTGCGCGCCGTCTCCTCCAATCGCGGCGCCGCCAAGCTGATGGGCATCAACCCCACCCGCATCGAGACCGTGTCCTTCCTGGTGGCGGGCGCGCTCGCCTCGTTCGCCGGCGTCGCGCTCTACACCATGAGCGTGGTGCAGCCGGCCACCGGGCACGCGCTGACGGTGAAGGCCTTCATCATCACCGTGCTGGCGGGCGTCGGCTCCATCCCCGGCGTGTTCCTGGGCGCGGTGCTGCTCGGCGTCACCGAGGCGCTGACCGTGACGCTCGCCTCGTCCGCCCTGCAGGAGCTCGCCGGAATGGTGCTGTTCCTGCTCGTCCTGTTCCTGATGCCGAACGGCCTGTTCGGCGCGCGCGCCCGTCGCGGCTGAAAGGCGAAGCCATGCCGGTCACTTCCAACGCATCCGCGCAGGCCGCGCCCGCAGCCGCATCGCAGCGGGGGCGCGGCGCGCTCATCGGCGCGGGCCTCCTCGCGCTGGCGCTGCTGCCGCTGGTGGCGGGCGCCAGCCCCTACATGCTGGGCCTGCTGATCTCGGCGCTGATTCTCGCCGGCCTTGCCCTGTCGTGGGCGCTGCTGGGCAATCTCGGCGGCATGGTCTCGTTCGGTCACGCCGCCTTCTTCGGGGTGGGCGCCTATGGCTCGGCGCTGCTGGCCGGCAAGCTCGGCGTGCCGGTGCTGCTCGCCATCCCGCTGGGCGGGCTGATCGCCACGGTGTTCTCGCTGGCCATGCTGCCGGCGCTGCGGCTCTCCGGGCCGTACTTCGCCCTCGCCATCCTCGCCTATGCGCAGATTTTCCGCATCCTCGCCACCGAGCTCGACTGGCTCACCGGCGGCGCGGCCGGCCTGCAGCGCTATCCCGGCCTGCCGACGGTGCTCGGCTTCAACCTCGCGGACCGGGCCGGCAGCTACGTGCTGGTGCTCGCCTGCGTGGTGGTGTTCGCGCTGGTCTACATGGCGCTCAGGCGCAGCCATGTGGGCACCGCCTTGCGCGCCATCGCCGACAGCGAGGACGCCACCCGCGTGGTGGGCGTCAACGCCACGGTGCTGAAGACCTGGATGCTGCTGCTTTCCGCCTTCATCGCCGGGGTGTTCGGCGCGCTGAACGCCCACATCATCGGCTTCCTGGAGCCGGACTATGCCTTCTCCGGCATCTGGAGCGTCATGCCCATCATCGCCGCGGTGTTCGGCGGCTATCGCAGCGTGCTGGGGCCCATCTTCGGCGCGGTGGTGATCTATCTGTTCGACCAGGTGATCGCGAAAAGCCTCATTCCGGTGGGCCACCAGATCCTGCTCGGCATCGTGCTCGCCATCATGGTGCTGCTGGCGCCCAACGGGCTGTCCGGCCTCGTCGCCCGCTTCCTGCCGCGCCTCGCCGGCCGCGGCCTCTCGAACGCGGAGAAGGGCCATGCTTGAGCTCGACGCCGTCACCGTCCGCTTCGGCGGCCTCACCGCCCTGTCCGGCATCTCGTTCCGCATCGCGCAAGGCGAGATCCTCGGCCTCGTGGGGCCGAACGGGGCGGGCAAGACCACCCTGTTCAACTCCATCTCCGGCCTCGTGAAGGCGCGCGGGCGGATCAGCTTCAACGGGCGGGAAGTCACCTCCCTGCCGCTGCACAAAAGGGCGCGGGCGGGCATCGGGCGCACCTTCCAGATCCCCCAGCCCATGCACCATCTGACCGTGCGCGAGAATCTCGCGGTGGCGCAGGTGTTCGGCGCCGGGCGGTACGACGAGAAGCGGATCGACGAGATCCTCGCGGTGATGGAGCTGTCCCACAAGGCCGATGCCGACGCCGCCACCGCTTTGGCTCTGCAGGAGCTGAAACGGCTGGAGATCGCCAAGGCGCTCGCCACCGAGCCGAAGCTGCTGCTGCTGGACGAGGTGCTGGCCGGCCTCGAGAGCAACGCGAAGCGCTCCTTCATGCTGAAGCTGAAGGAACTGCACGCGCTGTTCGGCCTCACCATCGTCATCGTCGAGCACGACATCGAGACCATCTCGGGCCTGTGCACGCGGGCGGTGGTGCTCAACTTCGGCCAGGTCATCGCCGACGGCACGCCGGCCGAGGTGTTCAACAATCCGGCCGTGGTGGAGAGCTACACGGGGACCGCCCATGCTTGAGACGCGCAACCTCTCCTCCGGCTACGGCGCCATCACCGTGCTGTGGGACGTGAACCTCACGTTCCGCGCTGGCGCGCTCACCGCCATCGTCGGCCCCAACGGCGCCGGCAAGACCACGCTGCTGCGCACCCTCACCGGGCTTCTGCCCTTTAGCGGCGAGATCCTGATGGATGGCGCGCCGCTGAAGGGCAAGACGTGGGACCTCGCGGTCCAGGGGCTGGTGATGGTGCCGGAAGGGCGCCTCGTGTTCCGCGACATGTCGGTGGAGGAGAACCTCTGCCTCGGCGCCTATCCCGAGCGCTGCCGGGGCGATCTTTCCGCCAACCTGGAGCGCATGTACGCCTTCTTCCCGCGCCTGAAGG
>JAYSCE010000223.1:5349-7070 GCA_041915035.1 Xanthobacter sp. | reverse complement strand
AGCCGCAGCGAATTCCGCACGGCCTGAGCGTTCGGCCAAAGCACTGCCGTCATCGCCCGGTGTGTCCAGGCGATGACGCGCATTGAAGGCGGGTCACACTTCCGCGCTGTGCCTTACTGCGCCGTGCCCTGGCCGGCCGTGCCCTGCTGGTTCTGGGCGTTCTGCGATCGCGGCAGGGGGATGACGCGCACCTTGCGCTGGCCCGGCTGTTCCGACGCCGGGGCGAGCGGTGCGGCGACGGTGGCGGCCACGGGGCCGCCGGCGGCGGCTTCGGCGGCGGCGGTGCTGCCGGCCGGGGGCTTGCCCGCCACCGGCTTGCCGCCCTTGGTCGGCTCGGCGGGGCGCGGGGCGGACATTTCGCGCGCCTGCTCCTCGGTCACCAGGATGTCGCCCTTGCGCAGGGTGGTCTCATCCTCCAGCCCCGCGAGCGCCTGCGCCCACGACTGGCCGGCCGGCTTGCACGTGCAGGAGGGCACCAGCTCCTTGCGGTAGCGCAGCGCATTCGGCAGCGACATGTAGGACTGGCCGGAGATGCTCACCGCCGATTTGATGTCGCCGCTGTAGGTGAAGAGCTGCGCGTCCGAGCCCGGGCACAAGCGCTTGCAGAGCTGGTCGTCCTGCGCGTAGCGGCTGGCGTTGGTGGAATTCGCCATGGGGAAAAAATAGCCGTCGCAGGTCCGCACGCACACGGTGCGCGAGGAATAGCTCTTGGGCGTTTCCAGCGGCATCAGGTCGAGGTCGGGCGAGGATTCTTCAGGCTGGGTCTGCTGGGTGCCGAAAATGGCCTCGAAGAAATTCTTCGGCTTCGCCGGCTCGCTGGCGCGGCGGGCTGCCTGCACGGCGGCGGTGTATTGCGGGCCGCAATTGTTCTGGGCGAGGGCGATGATGAGCGCCCGGCGCTGGCCGCCGGTGTCGGCGCCGCCGCGCTCGAGGCCGGCGATCTGCGACCTGAGGCGCGAGACCTGGTCGTCGATCTGGTCGCACTGGGGCGGCCGGGGCGGGCCCTGGACGATGAGGAAGCCGCGCGGCGCATCGCAACCCATGCCGCGCGCCTGGGCGGAAAGGCGGTCGAGATCGCCACGGAGCTTGGCGGCCTGCGCCTGCTGGTTGGCGACGCCGCCGGCGCTGCGGTCGAGGGCCATCAGAGAGCCTTCGAGCTGCTGGCAGGCGGGGCTGCCGGCCTGCGCCAGAGCGGTGCCCGCGGTGGTGACGGCGACCAGCAGGCCGAGCGCCATACGACGGAGCGAACCCATCGCCAGCTGGCGTGTCGTGCCGCTCGCACCCTTCAGGGCAACCGGACTTCCGGCGCCGATCCCTCGCGCGGACTCCATCCTCAGCTCTTCTCTCCACTGGCGCCGTGCCGAACCTTCACCGGACCGGCGCCCCTCTATAGACCGACAGCGCGGGGCAATGGTGACGAAACTGTGGCCCCTCGCTGGAAGGTGAGGAGAGCCGGCTCAGCTGCGCCGGCCCGCGCTCAGCCGCGGCCGCGCGAGCGGATGTTGTAGCTGTCGTAGGCATATTCCGCGATCTGCCACCACACCAGTTGGTCGGCGCGGATGGCGAGCATGGAATCGAGCGCCTGCTTGAACGCCGCGTTGGTGGCGGCCAGCTCGTTGTAAAGCTCGAAGGACGCCTTGTAGCCCGCCTCCATGATGGATGCCGGGAAGGGCTTCAGCTCCACGCCCTGCTGCACCAGCCGGCGCAGCGCCGGCGGGTTC
>JAYSCE010000223.1:0-5339 GCA_041915035.1 Xanthobacter sp. | reverse complement strand
AATCGTACTTGGCCAGCATCCAGTTGTTGGCCGCCTCGGCGGCATTGCGGACGATGGCCTGGTAGTGCTTCGGCAAAGCGTTCCACTGAGCGTTGTTGATGACGAGGTGCAGCATGGCGCCGCCCTCCCACCAGCCGGGGTAGTAGTAATATTTGGCCACCTTCACGAGGCCGAGCTTCTCGTCGTCATAGGGGCCGACGAACTCTGCCGCGTCGATGGAGCCGCGCTCCAGGGCCGGATAGACGTCGCTCGGGGCGATCTGCTGCGGCACCACGCCGAGCTTCGCCAGCACCTGCCCGCCGATGCCGCCGATGCGGAACTTCAGGCCCTTGAGGTCGGCGACGTCGTTCAGCTCCTTGCGGAAGAAGCCGCCCATCTGGCAGCCCGAATTGCCGAGCGGCATGGAGGTGACGTTGTACTTGGCGAGCACGCCGTTGATGATCTGCTCACCCCCTCCGAAGAACCACCACGAGTGCTGCTGGCGCGAGTTGAAGCCAAACGGCACGCCGGTGCCGAAGGCGAGCGCGGTGTCCTTGCCGGTATAGAAATAGGTGGCGGTCTGGGCGCACTCCACCGAGCCGGTGGAGACCGCATCGAGCGCCTGCAGGCCAGGCACCAGCTCGCCGGCCGGGAAGGTCTGGATCTGGAAGCGGCCGTCGGTGGCCTCGGCCACGTACTTGGCGAAGATTTGCGCGGTGCCGAAGATGGTGTCGAGGGAGCGCGGGAAGGAGGAGGTGAGGCGCCACTTCACCTCGGGCTGGGTCTGCGCGAGGGCGGGGGCGGCGACCGCGCCGGTGGCGAGCGCTGTGGCGGACGCACCAATGAAATGGCGGCGCTTGATCTCCATGGATGGCTCCTCGGCCGTTGATCGGGCTCTGTGGGGTTGGGCGAAACCTGCGATGGGGCGAAAGGGGTGTCACGCGGCGCGGCGGCCGTCAATGTCGTCGATTGCCGGCCAAGCGATATTGCGTCGCTCTTCCGTTAGGGGCGCGCCATCCCATATGTCGGTGGCCTGCCTTTGGCAGCTTCTTGGGGAGTTCCATGACGCACGCTGTCTCGACCGACCGTCCCACCCTCACCCGCCGGCTGGGCCGCCTCGCGCTCGTGTGCGCGATCGGCGTCGCGGCGCTTGCGGGCGGGCCGGCGCTGGCGCAGGAGCCCAACCTCATCTTCCGCAAGTCCACGGTCTGGAAGTTCCTGACCCCCGACGACAAGCTCGCCGTCTACGGCATCGACGATCCCGTGGTGGAGGGCGTCGCCTGCCACTACACGACTCCCGAGAAGGGGGGCGTGAAGGGCATGGTGGGCCTCGCCGAGGAAGTCTCCGACATCTCGCTTGCCTGCCGGCAGGTGGGGCCGATCTCCTTCAAGTCGAAGTTCGAGCAGGGCGACGTGGTGTTCCGCGAGAGCCGCTCCTTCTTCTTCAAGAAGATGCAGATCGTGCGTGGCTGCGACACCAAGAGGAACGTGCTCGTCTATCTCGTCTATTCGGACAAGCTGATCGACGGCAGCCCGAAGAATTCCACCTCCACCGTGCCGATCATGCCGTGGGGCACCGCCGCTGACGTGCCGAAGTGCGCGGACTTCCTGAAGTAGCGGAAAGAGAGGCGCCGCGCGCCCGGGCCGGAGATCCCTCCGCCCGCGCGCGGCGCAATGCTCAGAGGAACGTCACCTTGCCGGTGCCGATGTCATACATGGCACCCGCCGATTTGAGCTGACCGGCCGCCGCCCGCTCCGACAGGATCGGTGCCGCGGTCTGCGCCAGCTTGGCGTTCATCTTCACGTTCGTGTCGCTGGCGGCGGCGAGGAGATCGGACGGCTTGCTCCGCATGGCCTCATAGACCGCCGGGCGGATGGCGTTGACGAGGCTCGGCAGGTGGCCGGGCGGCAACGTGTTGTCCTTGATGGATGTGATGGTCGCCTGCACCGCGCCGCACGAGGCATGGCCGAGCACGAGGATGAGCTTCACGCCCAGCACGGCGGTGGCGAACTCCAGGCTCGCCAGCCCGTTTTCATCAATGAAGTTGCCGGCGACCCGCACGATGAACAACTCGCCCGGCCCCTGGTCGAACACCAGTTCGGGCACCACCCGCGAATCCGAGCAGGCGACGATGGCCGCGAACGGCTGCTGCCCCGTGGCGCGCTTCAGGCGGCCGGCGGAATAGTCGGCGTTCTGCTGTGTCCCTGCCACATAGCGGGCATTGCCGTCCACGAGGCGCTTCATGGCCTCATCCGGGTTCACCGGCGCGGCCGTGCCGTATCCGCCCGACTGGGCGAAGGCGGAAGCCGCGAACAGCGGCGCGGCCGCGAGGGCCAGTCCGCCCGCGAGTCCGCCGGCGAGCAGGCGTCGGCGTCCGATGGATGGTGATGAGCACGTCTCGCACATGGGCGATCCTCTCCCGGTCATTGTGTTTCAGGCCTGTTGGACCCGCCCGCAGCATCTCGCTGGGGCAGGCCGGGGCCGAACATAGCCGATCCGGGACGGAAGACTTAAATACCGCGATCACAAAACGCGGACCTAAAGCTTTGCTATAAAATGCGATTTCTCTGCCGGGTCGATCGTCCCCGCTACCGCGAGCAGGTGATGGCCACCGTCTCCGGGCACAGCGGGCCGGTGCAGGTCGCCGCGGGTGAAGCGATGCTGGACGGGGTGAAGGCGGAAGCGGGCGCCGTCACGCGGCCGAAATCGATGACCTGGCTGTAGGCGCGGGAGCGGCACCAGGCTTCCGCCACCTTCTGCCCGCAGGGCGCGCCCGAGGCGAGGCAGGAATCGATGCTGGACCCGTCCGAATTGTCGATGAGGAAGATGCGCGTCTCCGCCATGGCCGGCGCCATCAGCGACAGGCTCGCCACGGCGACGGCGGCGAGGGTTCGGATCAGCGGCATGGACAGGTCGGCACCTCTTTTATAGGCGCGTCCCGAACGCGGCAGTGCGCTCTCGGGTCACGGGCGGGATCGTCGGATGCGCCCCGACCCCCGCCCGGCGCAACTCAGCCGGGGATAGACGCTCACGAAGGGGCAGGTCAAGCTGGGGAAGATAACGATATCCGGAGGTGCGGAGCTATGCCGGACGGCGTGAAACATCTTGACGAGCGCCCGCGCCCGAACCATTGTCCCGCGCCATGAACGGCGGTTTCATCACCTTCTGCGCCATTGCGGCGATTATTTGCGGTTAGCCGAAAAGCTGGCCGCGGCCGTCCTTTGCTCATCTTCTTAGACAAGGATCTGGACGCCCCGGCCGGTGGACCGGCTTGGCGCTTGTGCGCCATTCGGGGGAACGATCCATGGAGCTCAGGCTCTACAATACGCTGACCCGCTCGAAGGACCTTCTGCGTCCGCTCGATCCCTTGAACGTGCGCATGTATGTGTGCGGGCCGACGGTCTACGACCATGCCCACATCGGCAATGCGCGCCCGGTCATCGTCTTCGACGTGCTCTTCCGCCTGCTGCGGCGCCTCTATGGCGAAAGCCACGTCAAATACGTCCGCAACATCACGGACGTGGACGACAAGATCAACGCCCGCGCCGCGGACCGCGCCATCTCCATCCGCGACCTGACGGAAGAGACCTACCGCTGGTTCCGCGAGGACACGGCGGCGCTGAACTGCCTGCCGCCCACCGTGGAGCCGCGCGCCACCGAGCATATCGAGGAGATGCGGATCCTTATCGAGCGGCTCGTCGCCTCCGGCCACGCCTATGTGGCGGAGGAGCACGTGCTGTTCCACGTGCCCTCCATGCCGGACTATGGCCGCCTCTCCCGCCGCTCGCTCGACGAGATGATGGCCGGCGCCCGCGTGGACGTGGCCCCCTACAAGCGCGACGCCATGGACTTCGTGCTGTGGAAGCCGAGCGCCGAGGGCGTACCCGGCTGGCCCTCTCCAGCCGGCATCGCCACGCCCGGCCGCCCCGGCTGGCACATCGAGTGCTCGGCCATGAGCTGGAAGCATCTGGGCGAGACCTTCGACATCCACGGCGGCGGCATCGACCTCGTCTTTCCGCACCATGAGAACGAGATCGCGCAGTCGCGCTGCGCCTTCCATTCCGGCGTGATGGCGCAGATGTGGATGCACAACGGCTTCCTGATGCTGGAAGGCGAGAAGATGTCGAAGTCCCTCGGCAACTTCGTCACCATCCGCGAGCTGCTGGACGAGTGGCCGGGCGAGGTGCTGCGCCTCGCCATGCTCTCCACCCATTACCGCCAGCCCATCAACTGGACCCGCCAGGGCCTCGGCTTTGCCGCCAAGACACTGGACAAGTGGTATCGCGTGATCGGCGACGTGGAGGCGGAGATGGGCGAAGGCAACCCGTTCGAGACCGAGATCGCCGACCGCCTCGCCGACGATCTCAATACGCCCTCCGTCATCGCCCACCTGCACCACCTCGCCGAGGTGGCCGAGCATGAGGATACGTCCTCCGCTTTGCGCCGCCGCTTCAAGGGCGCGGCCAATCTCCTCGGCCTGCTCGGCGATACCGAAACCGGGTGGCGCGCGCGCCAGAAGGAGGCCATTGCGCTGGATGAAGGGGTCATCTCCGGCCTCATCGCCGAGCGGCTTGCCGCCCGCAAGGCGAAGGACTTCAAGCGCGCCGACCAGATCCGCGAGGAGCTGGCCGCCAAGGGCATCGTGCTGATGGACAACAAGGACGGAACCACGAGCTGGGAGGTGTCGCGATGAGCGCGATCTCTTTGCGCCCCTACCTTCCCGCCGATGCGCCGGCGCTGGCCGACCTGTTCCGCGCGTCCATCGCCGAACTGACCGGCGAGGATTACGATAGCGAGCAGCAGGACGCCTGGGCCGCCAAGGCCGACGACGCGGAGGCCTTCGCCGCGCGCCTTGCCGCCAGCCTTACCCTCGTCGCCCTGCGCGGCAAGGCGGTGACGGGCTTCGTCTCGCTCAAGGACAATGCCCACATCGACATGCTGTACGTGGCGCCCGACGCAGCCGGCACCGGCATCGCCAAGGCCTTGTGCGATGCCGCCGAGACGCTGGCCAAGGCACGCGGCACCCGCAAGCTCACCGTGGACGCCAGCGACACCGCCCTCGGATTCTTCCAGAAGCGCGGTTACGAGCCCCAGCGCCGCAACATGGTGCCGCTGGCCGACACCTGGCTCGCCAACACGGCGATGACGAAGACGCTGGGGGAAGGGTCCGGGCAATGACGGGCGCAGCTGCCGAGGGGCGTGAACGCCTCTATCTGTTCGACACCACCCTGCGCGACGGGGCGCAGACCAATGGCGTCGATTTCACCGTGGCCGACAAGCTGCGCGTGCTCTACCTGCTGGACCGGCTGGGCGTGGACTATGTGGAGGCCGGCTATCCCGGCGCCAATCCCACCGATAC
>JAYSCE010000222.1:0-7077 GCA_041915035.1 Xanthobacter sp. | reverse complement strand
TGGTTGGGGCCGGATGTCTTGTCGCCGAACGCCACCGTGGTCTCCTCGCCGAGGAAGAGCGAGCCGTAATTGGTGAGGGCGTCGCGCCACCAGCCGAGGTCGGCGGCATGGACCTCCAGGTGCTCGGAGGCGTAGCGGTCCGACACCTCCACCAGTTCCTCGCGGGTGTCACAGACGATCACCTCGCCATAGTCGCGCCAGGCGGCGGCCGCCGCATCCCGCGCGGTGGGCGGCAAATCGGCGATGAGACCGGGCACGCTGCGCATCACCTCCTCCGCCAGCGCGCGGGACGAGGTGAAGAGCCATGCGGGGCTCTCGTGGCCGTGTTCGGCCTGCCCCACGAGGTCCACCGCCACCATCAGCGGATCGGCGGTCTCATCGGCGATCACCGCGACCTCGGAGGGGCCGGCGAACACATCGATGCCCACCTTGCCGAACAGCATGCGCTTCGCCTCGGCGACGAACTTGTTGCCGGGGCCGACGATGATGTCCGCTGGCTTGCCGGTGAACAGGCCGTAGGCCATGGCGGCGATGGCCTGAACGCCGCCGAGGGTCATCACCACATCCGCGCCGGCCACCATCATGGCGTAGAGCACATAAGGGTGGATGCCGCCGCCCCGGTCGGGCGTGGAACAGGCGACCACGGTGCCGACGCCCGCCGCCTTCGCCGTGGCGACCGACATGTAGGCGGATGCGATGTGCGCATAACGGCCGGTGGGCACATAGCAGCCGGCGACATTGCAGGGCACCAGCTTCTGCCCCGCGGTGAGCCCGGGCAGAAGCTCCACGGAGAAGTCCTTCACGCTCTCGCGCTGGGCGTCGGCGAAGCGGCGCACCTGATCGGCGGCGAAGGCGATGTCACGGCGCACCTGATCGGGCACCTCACGGGCGCGGCGCTCCATCTCCTCACGGGTGACGAGGATGGGGCCGTCCCACTTGTCCAGCTTGAGGGCATACTCGCGAACCGCCTCCTCGCCCCGGCGCTCGATCTCGCCCAGCATGGCGGTGACGACCTCGCGGGCCGTTCCCGTCTCGGTCTCGGGGGTCTTGCTCGCGCGCTTCAGGTATTCGATGGCCATTTCAGTGCTCCATGGCGCCGGGGAGGAGACGTCCTGCCGTCCGGGCTTCAGTTGGTCGTGTCGAATTCGGTGGCGAAGGCCTTGAGCTTGGGGTCGGCCGCGACCATGCGCATGAAGCTGTCGTCCACGTAGGACTTCGCCTCGGGCGCCGCGGGAATGGTGCCGACCTCCGCCATGAAGCCGCCGATCCGGCCGAGCCAGCCATCAAGGGCGGACGGCCCCTTGGCGCGATCCATCAGGCGGAGCTGTTCGGTGAGCGCGAAGGTGGGCCGCAGCGCGAATTCCTGGTCGATGGCGGAATCGGAGGCCTCGACGCCGCCGATGGCATAGAAGGCCTTGGTCATGGCATGCGCCTCCTTCGGATGCGCCTTGGCCCAGCCCCAGGCGCGCAGATAGACAGCAGCCACCTTGGCCACGAGGTCCGGGTGCTCCTTGGCGAAAGCGGGACGCACCACCAGCGCGCCGGGCACGATGGCGCCGGCATCCGCGCCTGAGCACAGCACCTTGGCGCCGGCCTTTTCTTCCAGCGTGTAGGTGTAGGGCGCCCACACCCCCACCACCTCAGCATTGTTGGCCATGGCGGCGGAGATGATCTGCGCCTGGCCGAGATTGACGAACTGCATGTCGGAGGATTTCAGCCCCCATTTGGCGAGGCAGTTGCGCGCCGCGTAGTCGGCCGTGGAATTGGTGGTGAGCAGCAGCTTCTGCCCCTTCAGGGCGGATGGGTCCTTCTGCAGCGCCGCCACCTTGTCGGCACGGGTCATCAGCGCGTTGGTCTTGGATTCGTCGTTGGTGATGCCCACCGTGACCAGCCCGAAGCGCGCGGCGCCCAGCACCGCCGGAACCGAGCCGGTGCCGCCCACGTCCCACGATCCCGCCTGGGCCGCAGCCACCTGCGGCGCACCGGCCGGGAAGGTGACGAAGCTCGCGTCGAGCCCCACTTCCTTCCACCAGCCCTTCTCGGTGGCGATGTAGAAGGGCAGAGCCCAGTAGAGCGAGGGCTGGTAGGAGATGCTGATCTTGGTCAGCCCCTCGGCCCGTGCCGGTGCAGCCGGCGCGACCAGAGTTGCCGAGAGGGCGGCAATCGCCGCCGCGAGGAAGGCGTGCCTGCGCGCGGGGCGTTTGAACGGCGTGTCCTTGGCCTTGGTCATGCGTGTCTCTCCCTGGTGCTGCCGGTGGTCCGGCCTGTTCTGGAGCGCGTGCCGAGGGGCCGTGCTCCCTTTTTCAACGCCGTCAGTGCGCGGCGCCGGTCTTTTCCTCGCGGAGCGATCGCCAGATGTGGGTGCGCAGGTGGACGAAGGATTCGAGGTCCATCACGTCCTCGATGCGGCTGTAGCGCTCCCAGCCCTCGGCCTCGCGGATCGATTTCACGTCCACGATCTCCTTCAGGCGGCCGGGACGGCGGGTCATGATCGCCACACGGTCGGCGAGATAGACCGCCTCTTCCACGCCGTGGGTGATGAACAACACCGTGCGCGGATTGCGCCGGGCGAGGCGTACCAGTTCTTCCTGCATCACCACGCGGGTCTGGGCATCGAGGGCGCCGAAGGGCTCGTCCATGAGCAGCACCTGGGGATCGAGCACATAGGCGCGGGCGATGGCCACGCGCTGCTGCATCCCACCCGAGAGCTGATGCGGATAGGCGCCCTCGTAGCCATTAAGGCCGATCAGTTCGACCGCCTCCATGATGCGGATGCGCCGTTCCTCGCGCGGCATGTTCCGGTTGCGCAGGCCCAGCTCGATGTTCTCGACCACCGTCTTCCACGGGAACAGGGCGAACTGCTGGAACACCACCGCCCGGTCCGGCCCCGGCTCGCGCACCTCGGCATTGCCCACCAGCACGCGCCCGGAGGTGGGAAACTCGAAGCCCGCGGCGAGCCTCAGGCAGGTGGTCTTTCCGCAGCCGGAGGGGCCGACGATGGCGAGGAATTCCTTGTCGGCAATGGCAAGGTCCACGTCGTCCAGCGCCTTCACCTGGCCGGCGCCGAAACTCTTGCTCACGGCATCGAAGCGGATGGAGCTCATCTTGTCCTCTCAGGCTCGCGCGAGGCGGTTGTGGATGCGCGCCTCGAGGGCACGAAGGGCGATGTCGATGAGGACGCCGACGAGGCCGATGGCGGCCATGCCGACCATCACGGTCGCGGTGGCGACGCCGCTCTGGGCCTGCACCATCATGTAGCCGACGCCCGTGGAGGCCACGATCAGCTCGGCGCCCACCAGAGACTGCCAGCCGAGACCGGCACCGATCCGGAGGCCCGCCACGATGGAGGGGGTGGCGGCTGGCAGCAGTACTTCCAGGATCAGGCGGTGGGTCGGCGTTCCGAGCATCTCGGCCGCCTCGATGTAGCGCGGGTCCACCTGGCGGGCGCCGCGATAGGCATTGAGCAGGCAGGGGGGAAAGGCGCCGGAGAAGATGATGAGGACGGGCCCGCCGAAGCCGGTGCCGAACCACAAAGCGGCGAACGGCACCCAGGCGATGGGCGCGATGAAGCGCAGGGCGTCGAACAGCGGCGAGACGATGTCGTCGAGCAGCCGGAAGCGCCCCATGAGCAGGCCCAGCGGCACGCCCACCGCCGCCGCCAGCAGGTAGCCGGCTGAAAAGCGCTGGAGGCTGGAGGCGAGATGCTGCGGCAGCGTGCCCCCCGCGAACGAGGTGTGCAGCAACGTCACCAGCCGCTCGGCCACCTCCAGCGGGCCGGGAAGGAAGGCCTTGCCCACAAGCCCGCTCGCTGCGACCAGAGCCCACAGGCCGAAGAAGCCGACGAGACCGACGAGGCCCAGCAGCATACGCCGGGCGGGGTCCAGCGCGCCGGTCATGCCGTCTCTCCCTTGATGCGGACCCAGGTCAGGGTGCGGCGCTCGACAAGGCCCAAGAGAGCGGTGGTGAGCGCGCCGAAGATGGCCACGCAGATCATGCCCACGAGGATCATGCCCGGATAAAGGTCCTGCTGGGCGAGGTTGAGCAAGTGGCCGAGCCCGGCGAGGGCACCCACGAGTTCCGCCGCCACCAGCGTGGTCCAGCTCGCCTGCAGGGACAGGCGCAGGCCGGTGAAGATCATCGGCGCCGCGCCGGGCACCACCACCTCGCGGATGAAGCGGCCGTGCGGCGTGCCGAGCATGCGCGCCGCCTCGATGAGGGGGCGCTCGATGGTGCGCACGCCGGCCTGGGTGTTGATGACCGAAGGCACGAAAGCCGCGAAGAAGATCACCATGATCTTGGCCGTATCCCCGAGCCCGAACCACAGGATGGCGAGCGGGATCCAGGCCAAAGGCGGAATGGGGCGCAGCAGCATGAACACCGGGTTCAGCACCGCCTCGGCCGTCGCGCTGGTGCCCATGAAGAGGCCGAGGGGCACGCCCACCGCCACCGACACTACGAAGCCCAGCGCCACCAGCTTCAACGATTGCAGCACATGCACGACAAGCGTCGCGTCGCCGTAGCCCCGCACCATGGCCTGGAGGCCAGCGGTCCACGTATCGGCCGGCGTCGGGAAACGTCCCGGTGAGATCAGCCCGTTGGCGCCGGTGGCCATGAACCACGCGAGCACCAGCAAGCCGAGCGTCGTCACGCCGATGGCAGACCTGCGCCCGAGCGGCATTCGTCTCCTCCCGTCATTGCGTGCTCCATCTGCGGGAGCATCGGCACGCTGCGGACCGCTGCTCGGCGGTTCATGCAAGCGCTTACATAAAAGCTATCATCGGACCTCCGAGTGTCAAGCGGCGATCGGGAGAAGATCCATATTTTCACTGCTGCGCCGCGGTAAATGCCTCGCGCGCAAAGGGCTGCAAGCGCATTCATCCCTGTTCATCGCAGTCGCGGGCTGGCATGATGACAACCATGAATCGCAAGGCGCGGGCGACGCTTCAGGATGTGGCTCAGCTGGCCGGGGTCTCCACGGCCACGGTCTCGCGCGCCCTCTCGCATCCCGACCTGGTCCAGGAGGAAACCCTGGCGCGCGTGAGCGACGCCATCGCGCGGCTGAACTACGTGCCGGGCGGCGCGGCCCGCGCCCTTGCCTCGGGCAAGACGCTGACCATTGGTGCGGTGGTGCCCACCCTCGATCACGCCATCTTCGCCCGCGCCATCCAGGCCATGCAGACCGAGCTTGCGGGCAACGGCTATCAGCTCCTCGTCGCCGCCCACGATTATGCCCCGGCGCAGGAGGCGGCGGCGGTGCGGGCGATGCTGGCGCGCGGCGTCGACGCGCTGATGGTAGTCGGTGCCGACCATTTGGAAGAGACGTGGGCGCTGCTCACAAGCGCCTCCGTTCCGGTCGTGCTGTCCTGGTCATTCGACCCGCGGCTGCCGTCCATCGGCTTCGACAATGAAAAGGCCGGGCGGCTCATCGCCGAACACCTTCTCGACCTCGGTCATCGCCGCTTCGGAATGATCTCCGGCTTCGTCCAAACCAACGACCGTGCCCGCTCCCGCGTTGCGGGGGTCCGCGCCGCCCTCGCCGCGCGCGGGCTCGAGCTGCCTTCCTCCTGCGTGGTGGAGGCCCCCTTCACCCTTGCCGGCGGCCGAGCCGGGCTCGCCGAGCTGATGGCGCGGGCGACGCCGCCGACAGCCGTGGTCTGCGGCAACGATCTTCTCGCCGCCGGTGCGTTGTTCGAGGCCCAGGCAAGCGGCGTCGCCGTGCCCGGCGCTCTGTCCGTGGTGGGCATCGACAATCTGGAAATCGCCGCCCACCTCGCCCCGCCGCTGACCACGGTGCATCTGCCCACCACCGAGCTTGGACGCACGGTGGCGCGCCATCTGCTCGCACGCCTCCGCGGCGAAGCGCAGCCTCAGCGCGTGGAGCTGCCCATCGAACTGGTGATCCGCCATTCGGCCACGGCCCTGGCGGCATGCCCGGCTCTTGCCCGGGAGCCGTCCTGAAGGCCTGCAGTGTTCCGCGCGCCTCATCTCAGGATTGAACAGGCTTGAATTCGCCCGGATGAGGGGCGCGCCGCACGCCGGCGATGACTGGCCGATCGTTGCAGCATTCGCAGCGCGGGAGGCGCGCCTCGGCGCATGGTTCGCGGCGCGCGGGCCGGCCATGGCGGGGCTCTATGAGTTCCTGCGCTTCGGCATCAAACAGGGCTGGGCCTGCCTGTTCGGCGGCATCCTCCTCGCCCTCATCATCGCGACGCGGCTCTGGTATCCGCAGCACGCCGCTTTGCCTCGCTACGACGCGCTGGTGATCGCGGCAGCGCTCGTGCAGATCGCCCTCCTCGCATTCCGGCTGGAGACGCTGGAGGAAGCGAAGGTGATCCTCATCTTCCACATCGTCGGCACGGCGATGGAGCTGTTCAAGACGTCGGTTGGCTCCTGGCACTATCCGGAGGCGAGCCTGCTGCGGCTCGCCGGCGTGCCGCTGTTCACCGGCTTCATGTATGCGGCGGTGGGCAGCTATATCGCCCGCGCGTGGCGGCTGTTCGACTTCCGCTTCACCGGTCATCCGCCGCTCTGGACGCTGGGCCTGCTCTCCGCCGCCATCTATCTCAACTTCTTCACCGACCACTGGGGCCTTGATGGACGATGGCTGCTGCTGGCGGTGGCGGTGGTGCTGTTCCGTCGGACGGTGATCCACTTCAAGGTCTGGAAGGTGCATCGGCGGATGCCGCTGCTGCTCGGCTTCTTCCTCGTGGCATTGTTCATCTGGTTCGGCGAAAACATCGGCACGGGCGCGGGCGCGTGGCTCTATCCCAACCAGTTGAAGGGCTGGGCCATGGTGTCGCCGGCCAAGCTCACTTCGTGGTTCCTCCTGATGCTCATCTCCTACACGCTGGTCGCCGCCGCCCTATGGCGCACTACCGGGACCGCCGCCCAACCGGCGCGCGAAGGAAGCCCGGCGTGACCCACGTGCAGAAGGACAGGCTTCGCCGCGCCGGCCTCCATCTCGCCGCAGCGCTGGTGGTGATGGTGGGCGGCCTCGTCTGGCGCCTCGTCCCCCTCGGACTGCCAGGCTTTTTCCTCAACTACGGCGGCGGCGTGCTGTGGGGCGCCATGGTGCTG
>JAYSCE010000221.1:6317-7077 GCA_041915035.1 Xanthobacter sp. | reverse complement strand
TGATGAACTACGGCCGCGACAGGCCCGGCATGATCCCGCTCTGGGCCGGCGAGGGCGACGTGCCCACCCCGCCCTTCATCTGCGAGGCGGCCGCATCCGCCCTCCACGCCGGTGAGACCTTCTACACCTGGCAGCGCGGACTGCCGGAGCTGCGCGCCGCCATCGCTCACTACATGAGCGGGCTCTATGGCGTGGCGGAAACGCCGGAACGCTATTTCGTCACCGGCTCGGGCATGCAGGCCATCCATGTGGCCATGGCGCTGGTGGCCGGCGCGGGGGACGAGGTGATTATTCCCTCCCCCACCTGGCCCAATGCCGCCGCAGCAGCGCAGAAGGCGGGGGCGCGCGCGGTCTATGTGCCCTTCAATTACGGGCCGGAGGGCTTCACCCTCGACCACGAACGCCTCGCCGCGGCGGTGACGCCCGCGACCCGCGCCATCTTCTTGAACACGCCGGCCAACCCCACCGGCTTCGTGGCGACGCTGGACGATCTGAAAGCGGTGCTGTCCCTCGCCCGCCGCCACGGCCTGTGGATCATCGCCGACGAGATTTATGGCCGTTTCTATTACGGTGAAGAGGGGCGGGCGCCGTCCTTCCACGACATCATGGACGAGGAGGACCACATCCTGTTCGTCCAGACCTTCTCGAAGAACTGGGCCATGACCGGCTGGCGCATCGGCTGGCTGGAAGCGCATCCACGCCTCGGCCAGATCATCGAGAACCTTATCCAGTATTCCACCTCTGGCGTCGCCGCCTTCAT
>JAYSCE010000221.1:2609-6307 GCA_041915035.1 Xanthobacter sp. | reverse complement strand
CATCGCGGCGCTGGACCAGGTCGAGCCCTTCGTCGCCGAGCAGATCGCCCGCGCCCGCCGCGGCCGCGATCTCGTAGCGGATGCGCTGCTGGCCACCGGTCGCGTGGACCTCGTGAAGCCGCCCGGCGCCTTCTACCTGTTCTTCGGCATCGAGGGCCGCCGCGACGTACGCAGCCTCGGCCTCACGCTGGTGGACGAGGCCAATGTGGGCCTTGCCCCCGGCACGGCCTTCGGGCTCGGCGGCGAGGGCTTCATGCGCCTGTGCTTTGCGCGCGGTGATGCGCAGCTCGCCGAGGCGAGCCGGCGCCTCGTCGACTGGCTTGAGCGGACACGGCCGACGGGATCGGACGCCGCGTGAGGGGCTTGCCCTTCAGGATGCGCTCTGCCGCATCGGCGGTGATCACGCTGGGGGCCGGAGCCCTTGGCGGCGGCGCCTTCGCGCTGCTCGGTCTGCCGGCGGCATGGATCTCGGGCTCGCTGGTCGCCTGCATCGGCCTCGCACTGGCCGGGGTGCGTATCGTTGTGCCGGAATGGCTGCGCTTCCTCGCCTTCGTGGTGCTCGGCACCTCCATGGGCACCATGCTGACGCCGGAAACCTTCGCCCGCGCCGCCACCTGGCCGGTGAGCATGGCGTGCCTCGGCGCCAGCGTGCTGGGCACCATGGCGGGCGGAACGCTCTTCCTCACCCGCGTGGCCGGCTGGAGCCGGGAAAGCGCCTTCTGGGCCTCTGCGCCCGGGGCCTTCGGAACCGTGGTCGCGATGGCGGCGGACACCAGTGCGGACCTGCGGCAGGTCGCCTTCGCCCAGACGCTGCGGCTGTTCCTGCTGGTGGCCGCCCTGCCCAACGTGCTGGCCGCGCTGGGCATGACGGCGGGCGGCGTGCCGCCGCCGCCCCATGTCTCGACCCTGGGCGAAATTGTCGTCCTGTTCGTCGTCTGCACCGGCGCGGCGCTGCTCGCCGCGCGGCTGAAGCTTCCCGGCGGCCTGATCCTCGGCGCGCTCGCCGGCAGCGCCGTGCTTCATGCCACCCGCCTGTCCACCGCCGTGCTGCCGGCGGGCCTGCTTATCCCGGCCTTCGTCGTGCTGGGGGGGAGCGTCGGCGTGCGCTTCATCGGCACGTCGCTCGCCACCATCCGAGCCTATGTGCTCGCCTCGCTCGGGGCCTTCCTGGTGGCGGTGGCGATCTCCACTCTGTTCGCGGTTCTTGCGGCGTGGCTGACCGGCGATGATCTCGGCAAGCTCGTCACCGCCTTCGCGCCGGGTGCGCTGGAGGCCATGACGGCGCTCGGCTTCGCCATGGGTTACGACCCGGCCTTCATGAGCGCGCACCATCTTTTCCGCTTCGCCGGCCTGTCGGTCGCCCTGCCGGTGGCGGCGCGGCTGATGTTTGCCGCGGCCGAGGAGGCGGGGCGGGACCACACGCAATAGTGTCCTGAAACCTCCGTTCCAAGGTTGCGATGCAGCATTTCCGGCAGCAAACACGTCTCGCAGCTTCCGCATGGGGAAGCGTGTGTGCTGGAGAACAAGCCTTGCGTACCCTTGATGATCTTGTCCTGCTCGTCGGCCGGCTCTGCCTCGCCGCTCTGTTCCTGCCGGCGGGGATCGGCAAGCTTGGCAACCTTGCGGGCTTCGCGGGCACCCTCGCCGCCAAGGGCGTCCCGGCACCGATGGTGTTTGCAGGCCTTGCCGCAGCCACCGAGGTCATCGGAGGACTGCTTCTCCTCGCCGGTCTTTTCCCGCGCATTACCGCGCTGTGGCTCGCGGGCTTCACCGTGGTGGCCACCGTGCTTTCGCACCTGTTCTGGACCTTCCCGGAAGCCGCTCAGGCGGGGCAGCAGATCCACTTCTTCAAGAATGTCGCCATCATCGGCGGTTTCCTGATGTATTTCGTCGCCGGCCCCGGTGCCATCGCCATCGGCGGCAAGAAGGCGCTCTGAGGAAGCCCTTCGGAGGTCGCTGCGAAGCTCAACTTTCGCCGTAGCGGTGAAGTTCGGAGCCGTGGCGCCTCAGCCACGCCTCCGCTTCCTTGCGGTTGGGGCAGACCTGTTCCACCAGCCGCCAGAAGCGCACCCCGTGGTTCATTTCGAGCCGGTGCGCCACCTCGTGGGCCGCGAGATAGTCGAGCACGAACGCCGGCGCGAGGATCAGCCGCCACGAAAAGGAGAGGTCGCCCCGCGCCGAGCATGAGCCCCAGCGGCTCGCCGTGTCGCGCAGCGTGAGCCGTCCGACCTCGACCCCGAGGGCCTGCGTATAGTGCTTGACCGCGGCGGCGAGGTCGCGCCGCGCTTCCTTCTTCAGGAAGTCCTGCACCCGCCGTGCGACGTGCGGCGCCTCTCCGGCCACGCAGAGCGCCGGCATGCCACGGACGGCCGGCTCGATCCAGACGGTGCCGCGCGCATCGGGACGATGGATGACGCGGTGCGGCTCGCCGCGCAGGGGGATGACGGCACCATCCGCGAACGGCACCGCCTCCGGCAGGCGCACGAGGCGCACCCGTACCCATTCGCGATGCCGCTCCACGAAGGCGCGCGCGAAAGAGAGTGCCACATGGGGCGGTGCGGTGAGGGTGACATCGCGGGAGGTAGCCCGCACCCGCAGCGTCAGCCGGCGCGCCTGCGGATGGCGACGGACCATGACGCGCAGCAACTCGTCGTCAAGCAACAATTCGATCGTCTCGGCGCCGGGCGCGAGCGACGATTTGCGGTTCTCGTTGCGAGTCTCACGGCGAAACAGCATTGGGCAGCCGGGGCAAAGTTACCTCCGGCATCTTCCCAAGAATTTCGCCGCGCCGCCAGTGCTAAGTCGGCGCAAGCCGGGGATAAAGCGCGGTCACATTCTTGTTGAGGGCGAACACATCCGGCTCTTCCTCCCCCGCGGCCTCAGGCGCGGGGCGGTCCGGCATGGGTCGCGCCCGCCCGTCGCGGCGGAATTCCTGGGATAGGATGAAGTCGGAGATGCGGGGCGCGATTTCCGAGCGGAATCGCGAGCCGTTGAAAACGCCGTAATGGCCGACACCCGGCTGCTCCCAATGGGCCCGCATATCCTCGGGAATCCGCGGGCAGAGCTTGTGCGCGGCCTTGGTCTGGCCGATGCCGGAGATGTCGTCCTTCTCGCCTTCCACCGTCATCAGGGCGACGCGGTGGATGGCATCCGGCTTCACCACCTGCGAGTGGTGCATGATCTCGCCCTTGGGCAGAGAATGGGTGATGAAGACATTCTCCACGGTTTCCAGGTAGAAATCCGCGGTCAAGTCCATGACGGCCAGGTACTCGTCGTAGAAATCGCGGTGCTTCTCTGCCGAGTCGCCGTCGCCCTGCACCAGGTGCCGGAACAGGTCCCAATGGGCCTGCAGGTGCCGGTCAAGGTTCATGGACATGAAGCCGTTGAGCTGCAGGAAGCCTGGATAGACCTCGCGCAGGGCACCGGGGTGCGGCCACGGCACCGTGGTGATGACGTTGCGGCGGAACCAGTCGATGCCGCGGTCCTTGGCGAGGGCGTTGACCGCCGTCGGGGCCTCGCGGGTGTCGATGGGGCCGCCCATGAGCACCATGGATTTGGGCACGAAGGGGTCTTCCTCGGCCTCCATGCGGGCGATGGCCATCATCACCGGCACCGCCGGCTGGCAGACGGCCATGACGTGGCAGTTGCCCCCCATGCGGTGGAAGATGGAGATGAGGTCGTCCACATAGTCGGACAGG
>JAYSCE010000221.1:0-2599 GCA_041915035.1 Xanthobacter sp. | reverse complement strand
GGCGTCGATCCAGTCGGTCACGTAGACGTCGTGGGTGGGCAGCATGGCCTCCACCGTGCCGCGCAGCAGCGTGGCATGGTGGCCGGACACCGGGGCCACGATGAGCAGGCGCGGCTGCGGGCGGCGCGGCGGATATTCAAACGCGCGCTCGAAATGCAGCAGCCGGCAGAACGGCCGCTCCCACACCGTGTTGACGTGCACCGGCACCGTCTGCCCCGCGGCCGAGGTGTGGGTGATGCCCCAGTCCGGCTTGCCGTAACGGCGCGTGGTGCGCTCGAACAGCTCGCAGGCCGCCGCCATGGACTTGCCGATGGTGGTATGCGAGACGGGATTGATCGGGTTTTTCAGGAACAGCCGGCTGGCGTCGGCCATGGCCCGGGATGGGTTGAGCGCCGCATATCCCATCTCGTACATCCAGTAGAGCGGAGTCGAGAGTCCAACGTCGCCTTGACGCGGCAGCCGGGTGGCACTTGCAAACTCGCCGATTGCCATGACTGCTCCTCACCATTACTGCGCTGCCCAGAAAGGCGGCACGTTGACGCAAGCGTGTGCCCACTTCCAAGGTTGGTCAATGCCGACAAAAGACATAGGGCGCTATTGTTCCGCTGCTATGGCAGTAGGGTCACTATTCCCTTTCGCGAGGCTCGCTTCTGGGCATCGGGACACCGGAACCGCTACCCCATGACCACTGCCATTGTAACGCCGCCACACGGCAGATCGTTCGGCCTGCGTCTCGACACTTTGATTCGCCTGCGTTGGCTGGCGATTTCAGGCCAGATTGCGGCGCTGGTCGTGGTCAATCTCGGCCTTGGCTTCCCGCTGCCGCTGACCTCCTGCCTCGCCGTGGTTGGCCTGTCCGCGCTGGTAAACGTGCTGTTGCGGGTCAAGTATCCGGTCGCCCGCCGGCTGGGGGATGCCGCGGCGGGTCCGCTGCTCGCCTATGACGTGCTCCAGCTGACGGCATTACTGTACCTCACGGGCGGGCTGAAGAACCCGTTCGTCCTGCTCTACCTCGCGCCGGTGATGATCTCCGCCACCGCGCTGGCCTGGAGCACCACGGTGCTGCTGGGCATCCTGGCGGTCGCCTGCGCTGGCGCGGTCGGCCTGTGGACCCGCCCCCTGCCATGGGCCGGCGCGGACGTGCCGGTGCTGCCGGATCTCTATCTGGCGGGTATCTGGGTGTCCCTGTCGGTTGCGGTGGGCTTCATCGGCATGCATGCGTGGCGGGTGGCGGAGGAGGCCCGCGAACTCGCCGACGCCCTGGCCGCTACCGAGCTGGTGCTGGCCCGCGAGCAGCACCTCACCGCCATCGACGGCCTTGCAGCCGCTGCTGCCCACGAATTGGGCACCCCCCTCTCCACCATCGCCCTGGTGGTGAAGGAGATGCACCGGTCCATCGGCGACAGCAGTCCCTACAGCGAGGACGTCGCGCTGCTGCGCGACCAGGTGGCGCGCTGCCGTGACATTCTGCAGACGCTCACCTCGCTCAGGTCCGGCGATGCGCCGTTCGATCGCATGCCCCTGGCCCTGCTGCTGGAGGAGGTGGTGGAGCCGCACCGCAATTTCGGCATCACCATCGCCGTGTCGGTGAAGGACGATCCCGACGCCCCGGTCATCGCCCGCAATCCGGGGCTGCTCTACGGCCTCGGCAACCTCGTGGAGAATGCGGTCGACTTCGCCGCGACTCGGGTGGACATCAGCGCTCAATGGACCCCCTCGGGCCTCGACATCGTTGTCGCCGACGACGGGCCCGGCTTCTCGCCGGAAATTTCCGGCCGCATCGGTCAGCCCTATGTCACCTCCCGCGCCCGCGAACGGCAGGATGCGGACCTTGAGGCGGAGAGCGGCCTCGGCCTCGGCTTCTTCATCGCCAAGACGCTCCTGGAACGCACCGGGGCCAATCTGACGTTTGAAAACCGCGTCCCGCCGGCCACCGGCGCGGTCATCGGCATCCACTGGCCGCGCAAGGCGCTGGCGATCGAGGTGGATGGGGACGCGACAAAGGGACGCGCATTGGATTAATCTACGGGCAGATCGGCGTAAAAGCCGCATCGCTCGTGCTTGTTTGCCGGCATTGCCGATCAGGGATTGAGGAAGACGCGATGAACGAGATGCCTGAGGTGGGGGAAGACCGGTCGGTTCTGATCGTCGACGATGATCGGTCCTTCCTCCAGCGCCTCGCGCGGGCCATGGAAGCCCGCGGCTTCGAGGTCGCCACCGCCGAGACGGTGGCCGACGGCCTCGCCCGCGTCGAGACCTCCGCTCCCGCCTATGCGGTGGTGGACATGCGGCTCGGCGACGGCACTGGCCTCGACGTCATCTCCGCCCTCAAGAAGAACCGGCCCGGCGCGCGCGCCATCGTGCTCACCGGCTACGGCAATATCGCCACCGCCGTCACGGCGGTGAAGCTCGGGGCCGTGGATTACCTCGCCAAGCCCGCCGACGCGGACGACGTGGTGGCGGCGCTGCTCGCCAATGCGGATCACAAGCCGACCCCGCCCGAAAACCCCATGTCGGCGGACCGGGTGCGCTGGGAGCACATCCAGCGGGTCTACGAATTGTGCGGCCGCAATGTCTCCGAGACCGCCCGCCGCCTCTC
>JAYSCE010000220.1:3627-7086 GCA_041915035.1 Xanthobacter sp. | reverse complement strand
TGGACCTCATCGCCGATGATCTCGTGACCCGCCCCACCGACACCGACCTGTCAGAAATCGACGCCCAGGGCGAGCTGCACACCGCCGCGGTGCGCCTTCGGGCGATGATGGGAGAGGGCGGCGCCGAGGGGCGGCTCGCCGCCCAGGCGCTGGAGCGCCTTTACGTCGAGCAGATGCGCGCGCAGCGGGCGGGGGAAGCGTGATGCGGGTCCGGCGCCTCAGGATCGAGAATTTCCGCAAGTTCCGTGCCCCCGTGGTGGTGGACGGATTCACCGACGGGCTGAACCTCGTCTGCGAGCCCAACGAGACCGGCAAGTCCACGGTGCTTGATGCTCTGCGCGCCGCGCTGTTCGAGCGGCACAGCGCCAAGAGCGACCGCATCCGCTCCTTCCGCCCGCAGGGCGACGAGGTGGCGCCGAGCGTGGAACTCGCCTTCGACGTGAACGGTGAGGAATGGCGGCTCGCTAAGCGCTTCCTGCTCTCTCCGTCCGTGACGCTGGAGGGGCCGGAAGGGCGGTTCGCCTCCGATGCGGCGGAGGAGAAGCTGCAGGGGCTCCTCGGCTTCGCCCGCGCCGGCAATCGCGGTGCAGATGACGACAGCCGCGGCGCGCTGGGCCTGCTCTGGGTGGAGCAGGGCCAGTCCTTCCTCCTCGGCAGCCCCGGCGAGACCGCCCGCCGCACGCTGGAGGAGGCTCTGGCGGGCGAGATCGGCGCCGTCACCGGCGGCCGTCGGGCCAAGGCCGTGGTGGCGCAGGTGGAGAAGGCGCTTGCGGATTTCTACACCGCCACCGGCCGCGCGACCGGCAAGCTCAAGCAGGCGGAGGCCGCCGAGGCCTTGGCCCGCGCCGCCGCCACCGAGCGCGCGCGGGAGCTGGAGCAGTTCGAGGGCGTGCTGGGTCAGCTTGAATCCAAGCGCAACGAGCGCCGCCGCCTCGTGCGCGACATCGAGGACCCGCAGACAGACGCCGATCTGAAGGCGCTCGAGGAGGACATCGCCCGCGCCCGTGCCGCCGGGCAGGCGCTGGAGATCACCACCCTCGCCGTGCGCGAGCAGTCCGCCCGCCGCAGCACGCTGGAGGAACGCCGGGCCGGGCGCGACAAGCTCGCGGTCCAGCTTCAGGCCGCCGAGGCAAAGGTGGCAGGCGCCGCGGAGGCCGTGAGCGCCCATGCCGAGGTGATCGGCCGCGTCCGCGCCAGCGAAAGGACGGCGGCCCTGGCGCTGGAAGCGGCCCGCTCCGCCCTGCGCGAGGCCGAGACGCGGCGCGACCAGTCCGTCGCCGAGCGCGCTGCCGCCGAACGCCGACTGGCCCTCGCTTCCGCCTTCGCCCGCCTCGACCGCGCCGAGGCGCATGCTGCGAACATCCGCGCGCGGGAGACGCGTATCGCTGCCTCGCGGATGGACGCCGCCGCCATGGACCGGCTGCGGCAGCTGGAGGATGCCGAGAGCGCAGCCCGTGCGCAGGCGGAGGCTGGCGCCGCCACCCTGACCGTGACCCTGGAGCCCGGTGCGCCGCAGATTCTCCTGGATGGTGCGCCGCTCACCGAGGGTGCCATCCGCCTGAGCCGGCCGCGCACGCTCGCCATTCCCGGCGTCGGCACCCTCGCCTTCGCCCCGCCGCCCTCGGGCGAGCCGGCGCTTGCGCGGCTTCGCGCGGCGCGGCGCGATCTCGCCGATTTCCTCGCAGGCGTGGGTCACGACACTCCGCAGGCCGCCCGTGCGGCGGGTCGAGCGCGGGCCATCGACGAGGCCGAGCTTCTGGGCCTCAAGACCCGGCTCAAGGCCGAATGCCCGGCCGATGCCGCCATCGGCATCCCCGCCGGCCTCGATCCCCTGCGCGGCGCGCTTACTGCCGTGGAGCGTCCGGCCCCGGAAGCCAAGGATGCAGGGCTCCCTGCCGCTGACGTTGAGACGCCTTATCGCACCGCCCGAGCCGCCGAGACGGAGGCCACCGCGCGCCGCGAGGCGGCGCTGGTGAGCCTGAAGGCGGGCCAACTGACGGACGGCGCCCTCGCCGCCGCCCTGGCGGGGGCCGTGGGGGTGAGGCCCCGGCTCGCCGCCGACCTTGCGGCCGAACGCGCGGCGCTGGCCGACGCCGACCTTGAAGCTGCTCTCGAGGACGCCCGTGCCGCCGAGGCCCGGGCCCTGGTGGATTGCGACACCGCTCGTCGTGCCGCCGAGGGACTGGATGCGGACGGCTTCATCCGCCGCCGCGACACCCTGCGCAAGAAACGCGACACGCTGCAATCCCAGCTGCCGGAGCTGGCCGGGGCGGTGGCGCGGCTGGAGGAGCAGGCGCGCACGCTCGGCGGGGAAGGCCCGGCGAGCCGCAAGGCCGCCGCCGACGAGGAGGCCGAGGCCGCCGCCGCCGCGCTCGCCCGCCTCAGGAGCGAGGCGGACACGCTGGCGCTGCTGCTCAAGGTGCTGAAGGAGGCGCAGCAGGATGCGGTGCGGCGCTATCTCGCCCCCGTCACCCGCCGCATCGAGCCCTATGTGCGGCGCCTCCTGCCCTCGGCCAGCCTGTCCTTCGGCGAGGATCTCAAGCCCCAGCTCCTCACCCGCGCCGGCCGCGAGGAGGCGGCGGAGTTGCTGAGCAAGGGCACGCAGGAGCAGATCGCCATCCTCACCCGCCTCGCCTTCGCCGACCTGCTCATCGACAAGGGCCAGCCCGCCTCGCTGGTGCTGGACGATGCGTTGGTGTTCGCCGACGACGACCGCTTCGACACCATGATGGAGATTCTCTCCGAGGCCTCCGGCCGCATGCAGGTGCTGGTGCTGAGCTGCCGCGCCTCGGCCTACCGGGCCATGGCCGCGACGCGCCTTTCCATCCGCCCGGCGTGACGCTCCCCCGCCCGTCGTGGCCGATGTAGGATGAGCGTCGGGAAGGGCAGGGCGATGGGCGGGAACCTCAGGGCAGGCGAGGGGCGCGGCGTGGTGGTCCCGGGCAACGTGCGAGGGCGCCGATGACCGGGGCCGGCGTGCCTGTGCGCCCTTGGCTGGGGCAGGAGCTTCATCTCGGTGCCATCGCCCGGGCTCTGGCGGTGATCGGGCCGCTGGTGGTCGCCTATCTGCTCACCCGCGAACCCGCGCTGGTCAATTTGTGCCTGCTCACCGTCTCACTGCTGATCCCGGCGCTGAAGCTGCGGCTCAGCCCGGCGGCGGTGATCGTGCAGTATCTGGTCATCGTCGCCACCTTCACAGTGCTGTTCCTGGCGGCGCCGATCCCCCCTCTGTTCGTGGTCCTGACGGCGCTCACCGGCTTCATGGCCGCGGCGGTGACGCGCTTCGGCACGCTGCTGCGGACGCTGGGCAACTGGGTGTTCATTCCCGCCGTCTATCTGGCGCTGGACATCCGCGAGGGCGCGCTGGGCGAGGCGGCGCTGTGGCAGGCGGGTATCCTTTTGGGACTCTCCCCGGTGGGACTTGCCCTCGTCTGCGCGGTGCAGGCGCTGGACGGCCGG
>JAYSCE010000220.1:636-3617 GCA_041915035.1 Xanthobacter sp. | reverse complement strand
TCTTCGGCCCGCCCTCCGGCGACTGGCTGGTGCCGGCGGTGGCAACGGCGGCTGCCGTGTTCGCGGCGGCGGTACTGGTCGAGATATTCGACATCCGCGAGGGCCAGTGGCTCATCTGGTCAGCGGCAAGCGTGGTGGTGGGCGATCTTTCCGCCTCCACCGGCAAGTTGAAGCTGCGTGCCATGGGCGCGCTGGTGGGGGCGCCGCTGGGGCTGCTCATCGGATGGACCTTGCCGGTGAGCGAGGTGGGCTACTCCTTCTGCGTGCTCGGAGCCATGCTCACGCTGATCGCCTTCTCGCGCTACGTGATCGGCTTCGGCGCGCGCTGCTTCTTCATTGCCCTCGCCGCGGCGTTCGCGGGGACGGGCAGCGGCATCGCCGCCGAGCGGGTGGAGAATGTGCTCATCGGCGGCGCCTTCGGCCTTGTCGCCGTCGCGCTCGCCGAAATCGCCCGGCCGCCGCGCCGCCCGCGTCCGGAGCGGCCGACGGCGCCTTGAGAGCGCTCAGGCCACCACATCGACAGGATCGAGCACGAAGGGGGTGCGCTCGGCGAGGTCGTTGATGTGCGCGAAATAGTTCTCGAAGTGCGGCGTCTCGCGGTGGGCGGTAACGGCCGCCGCGTCCACATAAAGTTCGTCGATGACGAAGCGCGTGGGCTCGGACTGGTCGCGCCAGAAATCCCAGCGCAGGTTGCCCGGCTCGGCGCGGGTGGCGCGCGCCATGCCCGTGAGCAGGTCTTGCAGCGCTTCGGCCTTGCCCGGGCGGGCGGCGAGGAGGACCACGATCTTGACCGGTGCGCCCATCTTGGAGGTTCCTTCAGGGGGAAGAGGCCGGCAATGGGCCTCCTTCCCGCCCGAAGGTCAAGGGGCGGAGCTGTCCTACTCGGCGGCCTCGTCGAGGTGCGGCACCGGGGCGAGGCGCACCGGGGCTGCGGGCTTTTCGCGCTTGCGGGTGAGCCAGCGCTGCAGCCGCACCATGTAGAGATAGACCACCGGCGTCGTGTAGAGCGTGAGCACCTGGCTCACCATGAGCCCGCCTACGATGGCGAAGCCCAGCGGGCGGCGCAGCTCCGAGCCGGTGCCAGACCCCAGCATCAGCGGCAGTGCGCCGAGAAGGGCCGCCATGGTGGTCATCATGATGGGACGGAACCGGATGAGGCACGCCTCGTAGATGGACTCCTCCGGCGGCTTGCCCTCGCGCTCCCGCACCAGAGCGAAGTCGATCATCATGATCGCGTTCTTCTTCACGATGCCGATGAGCAGCAGGATGCCGATGAGGGCGATGACCGAGAGATCGTAGCCCGCCACATAGAGCACCAGCAGTGCCCCGACGCCCGCCGAGGGGAGGCTCGAGAGGATGGTGAGCGGGTGGATGAAGCTCTCATAGAGCACGCCAAGAATGATGTAGACGGCGACGATGGCGGCGAGGATCAGATAGGGCTGCGTCCTGAGCGAGTTTTGGAACGCCTGCGCCGTGCCCTGGAAGGTGCCGATCAGCGTCTGCGGCATGCCGGCCTCCTGTTCCGCCGTCTTGATGGCATCCACTGCCTGCCCGAGCGCGACACCCGGAGCCAGGTTGAAGGAGAGCGTCACGGCGGGGAACTGGCCCTGGTGGGAGATGGAGAGATAGGCGGTCTTGGAATTGTCCACCTTCACGAAGGCGGAGAGCGGAATCTCTTCGCCGGTGCGCGGCGAGCGAACATAGACCTTGTCCAGCGCGCCGGGGTCGGTCTGGAGCTTGGGATCGACCTCCAGAATGACGTGGTACTGCGAGAGCTGGGTGAAGTATTGCGCCACCTGCCGCTGGCCAAAAGCATCGTAAAGCGTGTCGTCGATCACCTGCGGCAGGATGCCGAAACGCGCCGCGGTGTCGCGGTCGATGGTGAGGGAAACGGTGGGCGCGTTGGTCTGCTGGTCGGTGGCGACGTCGGTCAGCTCCGGCAGGGCCTTGAGCTTGGCCAGCATGCGCGGACCCCAGGCATTCAACTCGTCGAGGTTGGCGTCCTGAAGGGTGTATTGATACTGGGTGCGGGAGGGCCGGCCGCCCACGTTGATGTCCTGCGAGGCCTGCAGGAACAGGGCGATGCCTTCCACCTTGGCGAGCTGGGGCCGCAGACGGTGGATCACCTCGTCGGCGGTCGCGTCGCGCTCGCTGCGCGGCTTCAGGGTGATCCAGACGCGGCCCGTGTTGATGGTCTGCGAGCCGCCGGTGGCGCCCACGGAGCCTGAGACGTGCTCGATTGCGGGATCGCGTGCGACGATGTCGAGCAGCGCCATCTGCTTGTTCGTCATGGCGGAAAACGAGATGTCCTGCGCCGCCTCGGAGAAGCCCTGGATGAAGCCGGTGTCCTGCTGGGGGAAGAAGCCCTTGGGGATGGCCACGTAGAGCCAGCCGGTGGCGGCGACGGTGGCAAGAAGGCTCATGAGGGTGAGGAACTGGTGGTTGAGCACCCATTTGAGGCCGGTGTCGTAGACCTTGAGCATGCCGTCGAAGAAGGCTTCCGCCGCCATGTAGGCACGGCCGTGCTTCACCCCGTGCTCGTTCTTGAGGAACAGGGAACACATCATGGGCGTCAGCGTCAGCGACACAACCACCGAGACGAGGATGGTGATGGTGACGGTGACGGCGAATTCGCGCAGAAGGCGCCCGACAATGCCGCCCATGAGCAGCACGGGGATGAACACCGCCACCAGCGACAGGCTGATGGAGATGATGGTGAAGCCGATCTCTCCCGCGCCCTTCAGCGCCGCCTCGAACGGGGGCATGCCCTCCTCAATGTAGCGATAGATGTTCTCCAGCATCACGATGGCGTCGTCGACCACGAAGCCGACCGCGATGGTGAGGGCCATGAGGGAGAGATTGTCGAGGCTGTAGCCCACCACATACATCACCGCGAAGGTGCCGATGAGCGCCATGGGCACGGTGACGCTCGGGATGATGGTGGCCCACAGACTCCGCAGGAAGGCGAAGATCACCGCCAC
>JAYSCE010000220.1:0-626 GCA_041915035.1 Xanthobacter sp. | reverse complement strand
TGATGAGCATGGTCAGCTGCACATCGTCCACCGAGGCGCGGATGGTCTCGGTGCGGTCGCCGATGATCTTCACCGTTATGCCGGGCGGGAGCGAGGCTTCCAGCCGGGGAATGGCCGCCTTCACCCGGTCCACGGCGTCGATCACATTGGCGCCGGGCTGCTTGAAGACGATGAGCTGGATGCCGCGCTTGCCATCCTGCCAGGAGGCGAGGCGGGCATTCTCCGGCCCGTCCACCGCGCGGCCGATGTCGCGGATACGCACCGGCGCGCCGTTCTTGTAGGCGACCACGACCTCGTTCCAGGGCAAGGCAGAGAGCAACTGGTCGTCCGCGTAGATGGTGAAGCCCTGTGCGGGCCCGTCGAAGCTGCCCTTGGGCTGGTCCACGGTGGCGGCGGCGAGCACCGCGCGCACGTCTTCGAGACTCATGCCCAGCGCCGCGATCTTGGCGGGGTCCACCTGCACCCGCACCGCCGGTTTCTGCTCGCCGGTGATGGCCACCTGTGCAATGCCGGGGATCTGGCTCATCTGCTGGGCGAGGATGGTGTCCGCCGCGTCGTCGAGCTTGGTGAGCGGATGGAGGTCCGACTGAACGGACAGGATCAGGATCGGCGCGTCCGCCGGATTG
>JAYSCE010000219.1:0-7086 GCA_041915035.1 Xanthobacter sp. | reverse complement strand
GAGGCGACCCTTTCCACCCCCGCCGCCGCGCGCGACCGCCTGCGCTCGCTGGAGCCGGTGCCTTACGCGCCCGCCCGCAAGGAGGCGCTGGCTCTGGCCGGGCGCCTCCTCGGCACCGAACCCGCTGCCGGCGTGGTCTATATTTCCGATGGCGTGGACCTCGGCGCAGATCCCGACACCGCCCGCGCGTTCGCCGATCTCGGCGCCGGAGCGCGGCTGCTGGTGGTGGGCGGCGGCGTCGCCGCGCCGCTCGCCCTTGCCGGCGCGGAAAATGCCGCCGAGGCGCTCACGGTGAAGGTGCTGCGCCCCACCTCCGGCGCCCCCCGCGCCGGACGGGTGACCGCTCGCGACATGCGCGGCCTCGTGCTCGCCGAAGCCCCCTTCACCCTGCCGGAGGGGGCGAGCGAGGTGGACGCCCGCTTCGACCTGCCGGTGGAACTGCGCAACGAAGTGGCGCGGCTGGAGATTGCCGGCGAGCACTCTGCCGGCGCCGTGCAGCTTCTGGACAAGCGCTGGCGGCGGCGCTCGGTGGGCATCGTCTCAGGCACCTCCACCGACACCGGCCAGCCGCTGCTGGCGCCGACCTATTACCTCTCCCGCGCCCTCGGCCCGTTCGCCGACCTGCGCGTGGCGGAGACGGGATCGGCAACGGAGAACATCAACCGCTTCCTCGACCAACGCCTGCCCGTGCTGGCCCTCACCGACGTGGGCACCATCCCCCCCGCCACCCGCAATCGCCTCGCCAAATTCGTAGAAGACGGCGGCGTGCTCATCCGCTTCGCCGGCCCCCGTCTCGCCAACGCGCAGGACGACCTCCTGCCCGTGCGCCTGCGCCGGGGCGGCCGTGTTCTGGGCGGCTCCCTTTCATGGGAGACGCCGCAGAAGCTCGGCTCCCTGACGCCCGAAGGCCCCTTCCGCGACATCAAGGCGGCCGACGACGTGACAGTGAACCGGCAGGTGCTCGCCGAGCCGGACGGCACGCTCGGCGACCGCACCTGGGCGACGCTGGCGGACGGCACGCCCCTCGTCACCGGCACCCGCCGGGGCAAGGGCGCGCTGGTGCTGTTCCATGTCACCGGCGACACCTCCTGGTCGAACCTGCCCCTTTCCGGCACATTCGTTGAGATGCTGCGCCACGTGGTTGCCTTGTCCGACGCCCCGCCCCCGCCCGAGACGGCGCCCGCCGGCACCGCGATTCAGCCCGCCGGGCGGCCGGATGTGGCGGCGCTGCCGCCCGCCCGGGTGCTCGACGGCTTCGGCGCCTTCCGTCCCGCCGGCCCCACCGCCCGCGCTTTGCCTGCCGATTATCGCGGCCGCTCCACCGCCGACCATCCGCCCGGCTTTTATGGCCCGCCGGACGGCCTGGTGGCAGTGAACACCCTGCTCCCTGCCGACCGACCCAAGGCGCTCGACCTCGCCGCGCTGGGCGGGCGCACGGAGCCGTTGCAGGAGAGCGCGCCGCGCGACATGCGCGGGCCGATCCTGATTGCCGCCATGCTGCTGCTGCTGCTGGATGCGCTGGCCGTGCTCTTCCTCGCTGGCGGGCTCTCCCGCATGGGCGGCGCACGTGGCCGGCGCGGTGCCGCCGCCGCCGTGCTCGCCGCCGCGCTGCTGGGCGCGACCGCCGGTTCCTTCGTGCCCGCGCCTGCCCGCGCTGACGACGCCTTCGCCCTGAAGGCCACCACGCAGACCCGCTTCGCCTATGTGGTGACGGGTGACAGCGAGGTGGACGAGATTTCCCGCGCCGGCCTCGACGGCCTCGCGACCTTCCTCGGCCAGCGCACCGCGCTGCAGGCAGGCGAAGCCATGGGGGTGGACATCGGGAAGGATGAACTTGCCTTCTTCCCTGTCCTCTATTGGCCCATCCTTGCCAATACGCCGGTCCCGGCGCAGCCGGTGCTGGCGCGCATCGACGCCTACATGAAGCAGGGCGGCACGGTGATCTTCGACACGCGCGACGCCATCGAATCCCCCGGCGGCCCCGGCGCGCCGCTCACCCCGGCTCAGGCGCGACTGAAGGAGATTCTCTCCCGCCTCGACATCCCGGAGCTGGAGCCGGTGCCGCGCGACCACGTGCTCACCAAGGCCTTCTACCTGCTCAAGGATTTCCCTGGCCGCTTCACCGGCGGCACAACCTGGGTGGAGGCGCTGCCCGCCGCGCGCGACGATGCCGACCGTCCCGCCCGCGCTGGCGACGGCGTGTCCCCCGTCATCATCACCTCGAACGATCTCGCCGGCGCTTGGGCCGTCTCACGCTCCGGCGAGCCGATGCTGCCGCTCACCCCCGGCGAGCCGCGCCAGCGGGAGATCGCCTTCCGGGCCGGCGCCAACATGGTGATGTATGTGCTGACCGGCAACTACAAGGCGGACCAGGTCCACGTGCCTGCGCTACTGGAACGGCTGGGGCAGTGAGGAAGACATCCATCCGATGAGCTACGGCCTCACATTCTCCCCCTTCCTGCCGCTGCCGGCGCTGATCGCGGTTGCCGTCGCGGCCGCGCTGCTGGCCGGTCTGCTGGTCTATTCCCGCACCCGCGGCGCGGTCTTCCGCGCGCTGGCGCTGGCGGTGGGCCTGCTCGCCCTCGCCAACCCCTCCTTCACCCGCGAGGAGCGCGAGCCGCTCTCGTCCGTCGTGGCGCTGGTGGTGGACAAGAGCCAGTCGCAATCCTTCGGCGAAAGGACCCAGCAGACCGAGGCCGCCCGTGCCCAGCTGGCGGAACGGCTGGGCAAGCTCTCCGGCGTTGAAGTGCGGACCATCGAGGCCGATGCGGGCGACGGCTCGGCAGACGGCACGCGCCTGTTCTCCGCGCTCTCGGCCGGCCTTGCCGACGTGCCGCCGGAGCGTGTGGCCGGGGCCATCATGATTACCGACGGCCGGGTCCACGATACGCCGGAGAACGCCGGTGCGCTGGGCTTTTCCGCCCCCGTCCACGCCCTCATCACCGGCCGCGCCGGCGAGCGCGACCGTCGCGTGGCGCTGGAGAAGACGCCGCGCTTCGGCATCGTCGGCCAGAAGCAGACCATCACTTTCAAGGTCACGGACGAAGGCGCGCCTGCCGGCGCCCGCGTCCCCGTCACAATCCGCCGCGACGGCGAGGTGATCAGCCGGCCCACTGTCACCACCGGCCGCAGCGCCTCCATCGATGTGGACATCACCCACGCCGGCCCCAACATCGTCGAGTTCGAGGTACCCCCGCTCGAGGGCGAGCTGACTCAGGTGAACAACCGCACCGCCGTCGCCATCGACGGCGTGCGCGACAAGCTGCGTGTGCTCCTGGTCTCCGGCGAGCCAAACGTGGGCGAGCGGACCTGGCGCAACCTGTTGAAGAGCGATGCCAATGTGGACCTCGTCCACTTCACCATCCTGCGCCCGCCAGAGAAGCAGGACGGCACGCCCATCAATGAACTTTCGCTGATCGCCTTCCCGACCCGCGAGCTGTTCCAGACCAAGATCAAGGATTTCGACCTCATCATCTTCGACCGCTACGCCCAGCAGGGCGTGCTGCCGCAAATCTATTTCGACAATATCGTGCGCTATGTGCGCGCCGGCGGCGCCGTGCTGGTGGCGGCGGGCACGGACTTCCTCGACACCGGCTCGCTCTACAATACGCCGCTAGAGGAGATCCTTCCCGGCATACCGCGCGGCGAGGCCACCGACGCGCCGTATCACGCCAAGCTCACGGACCCCGGCAAGCGCCATCCCGTCACCCGCAACCTGCCGGGCTCGGAGAGCGATCCGCCCCACTGGAGCCGCTTTTTCCGCGTGATCGACGCCCAGGCGCGCTCCGGCACCAGTCTCATGTCGGCGCCCGGCGACAAGCCGGTGCTGTTGGTGGACCGGGTGGGCGAGGGCCGCGTCGCGCTTCTCCTGTCGGACCACATCTGGCTGTGGGCGCGCGGCTACGAGGGCGGCGGCCCGCACATCGACCTGCTGCGCCGCCTCTCCCACTGGCTGATGAAGGAGCCGGACCTGGAGGAGGAGCGCCTCAAGCTCACCGTCTCCGGCCGCGACCTTGTGGTGGAGCGGCAGACCATGGCGGATCAGGTGCCGCCGGCCACCGTCACCACGCCCTCCGGCGCACTGCGCACCCTCACCCTCGCCCAGGTCGAGCCCGGCCTGTGGCAGGCCAAGACGCCGGCGGACGAACTCGGCCTGTGGCGGGCGCAGAACGGCACGCTGAACGCCCTCGCCAACATCGGCCCGCTGAACCCGAAGGAATTCGCCGAGGTGACGAGCACCCGCGACGTGCTCGCCCCCATCGCCACGGCCACCGGCGGCGGGGTGTGGCGCATCGCCGACCTCAACGGACAGGTGCCCCGCCTCGTGCAGGTCTCCGCCTCCGACCGATTGGCCGGCGAGGACTGGATGGGGCTGAAGACACGCGACGTCTCGGTGGTGCGCGGCATCGGCCTGTTCCCGATGTTCGCCGGCCTCTCCGGCCTGCTCCTGCTGCTGGGCTTCATCACCGCAGCGTGGGTGCGGGAAGGCCGCTGAGGCGGCCAATCGTGCGTCGGCCTGATCGCCGACTCTTAAGGTTATGGTTAACGATTTGCTGCCACGCTTCCGGTGACTCGAACACCGGGAGCTTGTGGCATGGCCTCTGCCGTCTCCGTATCCGCCGATCGTAACCGCGGGCTCGCGCTCCTTATGGGCGGGGCGATGCTGGCCGGCGCCTTGCTGCTCATGGTCCAGATCGTGACCGCCTTCAGCGCTTTTGCGGCCAATTGACGAAAGCGCCCGCATCGGATGCGCGCGCGGCGGATTGCCCCCGAAGCATCCTATTGCAGCGCCGCCCTCTCCTCCGCCTCGCGCTGGCTCTCTGCCCGCTTGGTGACGATGGAGGCGATGATGACGACCACCGTCACGATGGCGATGAGGATGGTGCAGACCGCGTTGATCTCAGGCGTCACGCCAAGTCGCACCTGCGAATAGATGCGCATGGGCAGCGTGGTGGCGCCCGGGCCGGTGGTGAAACTCGCGATCACGAGATCATCCAGCGATAGGGTGAAGGCGAGCATGAAGCCGGATACCACCGCCGGGAGGATCAGCGGCAGCGTGATCTTGAAGAAGGTCTGGAACGGCGGGCAGCCGAGATCGAGGGCCGCCTCCTCCAGCGTGCGATCGAAGGTGACGAGGCGCGACTGCACCACCACCGCCACGAAGCACATTGTGAAGGTGATGTGGGCGAGCAACACCGTCCAGAAGCCGCGATCGAAATTCACCGCCACGAAGAGCAGCAGCAGCGACAGGCCGGTGATGACCTCGGGCATGACGAGCGGCGCATAGATCATGCCCGAGAACAGCGTCCGGCCGCCGAACCGCCCATAGCGGGTGAGCGCCAGCGCCGCCATGGTGCCGAGCACGGTCGCCACCAGCGAGGAGAAGAAGGCGATGCGCAGCGTCACCCAGGCGGCATCGATGAGCTGCTCGTTTTCCAGCAGCGACCAGTACCACTGGGTGGAGAAGCCCGCCCACACGGTGACGAGCCGCGAGGCGTTGAAAGAGTAGATCACCAGAAGGATGATCGGGATGTAGAGGAAGGCGAAGCCCAGCACGATGGACGTGACGTTGAACCAGGTGAGGCCTTTTCTCATTTGCCCGCCTCCAGTTCGCGCTGCTGGATGTTCTGGTAGATCACGATGGGGATCACCAGCACCAGAAGCAGCAGCACCGCGACCGCCGATGAGACCGTCCAAGACCGGTTCACGGTGAATTCGGTCCACAGCGACTTGCCGATCATGAGCGTGTCGGAGCCGCCGAGCAGATCGGGGATCACGAACTCGCCCACCGCCGGGATGAAGCACAAGAGCGCGCCGGCGGCGACGCCGGGGATGGAGAGCGGGAACGTGATCTTCCAGAAGGCCTTCACCGGCGGGCAGCCGAGGTCGGCCGCGGCCTCGAGGAGCGTAAGGTCAAGCTTCTCCAGCGCCGAATAGAGCGGCAGCACCATGAACGGCAGGTAGGAATAGACGATGCCGATATAGACCGCGAGATTGGTGTTCAGGATCTCCAGCGGCGTGTCGATGACGCCAAGCGCCATCAGCCCCTGATTCAGCAGCCCCTCCGGCGAGAGGATTCCGATCCAGGCGTAGACGCGGATCAGGAACGAGGTCCAGAACGGCAGGATCACCAGCATCAGCAGCGTCGGCTGGATGGAGCGGGGCGCCCGCGCCATGCCGTAGGCGATGGGGTAGCCGACCAGCAGAAGCAGCACGGTGGAGATGCCCGCGATAATCAGGCTGGAGCCGTAGGCGGCGAGGAACTCGTTCGAGAAATCCAGCACATAGCCGTAATTGGCGAGGGAGAGCTGCGACAGGAAGTCAGTCAGCCCCGCGAAGCCGTTGGAGAGATCGAGCTGCGGGGCATAGGGCGGCTGGGCCACCACGTCCTGCGACAGCGAGATCTTGAACACGATGAGGAACGGCGCCAGGAACAGCGCCAGAAGCCACAGATAGGGTACCGCGATCACCAACCAGCGGCCCCTGCCCTTCTCGCCCGCCATGGCCATATGAACCTCCTCAGCGGGTCAGAAGGACGCCGGCGTCCGGGTCGAAGGTGACCCACACCTTGTCGTCCCACGAGATGGGCCGCGCCACCCGGCGCGACAGGTTCGGCTGGGACACCTTGATGCGCTGCCCGCAGGCGAGTTCCACATGGTAGATGTTGAGGTCGCCGAGATAGCCGATGTCCCAGATCTCGCCCTCGAACACGTTTTCGGCTCCCTCCCCGGGGGGATCGAGCGAGATGCGCAGCTTCTCCGGGCGTATGGCGATGCACGCAGTCTCGCCGGGCTTCGCGTCACAGGGATGGGCGACCGTGAGCGGCGCCGTCGTCACCTCGGAGGTCAGGCGCGTGATGTCGCCCTCGCAGGCCGTCACGGTTGATTCGACGAGGTTCACCTCGCCGATGAAGTCGGCGATGTAGCGCGTGGCCGGCTGCTCGTAGATTTCGGCCGGCGGGGCGACCTGCACCAGAACGCCATGGTTCATCACGGCGATTCGGTCGGCCACCGTCATGGCCTCCTCCTGGTCGTGGGTGACGATCAGGAAGGTCATGCCGAGGTCCATCTGCAGGTCCATCAGCTC
>JAYSCE010000218.1:0-7106 GCA_041915035.1 Xanthobacter sp. | reverse complement strand
CGCGCCGGCCTTGGCGAGCCACGCCTCGGTGAGGGTGCCGCCGATCTTCTCGAAGCCGGCCTTCAGCTCGGGCGAGGGCGGGGCGACCGTCATGCCCTTGGCGGCGAGGATGTCCATGTAGGCCTTGGTCTTCTCCTCGGAGAGCTTCCAGCCGCGGGCCTCGGCGGCGGCGGCGGCCTTCAGCACCGCCTCCTGCGTGGGCTTGTCGAGGGCGTCGAACGCCGCCTGGTTCACGAAGACGACGTTCTTCGGCAGCCAGGCCTGGATGTCATAGAAATAGGGAATGCTCTCCCAGATCTTCACGTCGTTGCCAGTGGCGGACGAGGTGATGAGGGCGTTGACGACGCCGGTGGCGAGCGCCTGCGCCAGTTCCGCCTGCTGCACAGTGACGGGCTGGGCGCCCACCGCCTCGCCGATGCGCGAGGTGCCGGCATTGTAGGCCCGCCACTTGGCGCCCTTCAGGTCTTCCACCTTGGACACGGCGTTCTTGGAGAACAGGCCCTGGGGCGGCCACGGCACCGCATAGAGCACCTTGATGCCCTGGGCGGCGAGCTTCTTCTCCACCGCCGGGCGGGACGCATCCCACAGCTTCTTGGAGGCATCGAACGAGGTGGCGAGGAAGGGCACCACGTCCACGCCGAAGATGGGGTCCTCGTTCTCGTGGATGGAGATGAGCACCTCGCCCGCCTGCACCTGCCCGGTGGCGACGGCGCGCTTGATCTCGGGCGCCTTGAACAGGACGGCGTTGGGCTGGAGCGTCACGGCGAGCTTGCCGCCGCTCGCCGCCTCCACGTCCTTGGCGAACTGGGCGAGGTTCTCGGTGTGGAAATTGTCCGCCGGATAGGCCGAGGCGAGGTTCCACTTGGTCTGCGCGGCGGCCGGCGCGGCGCTCGCCAGAGCGGCGATGCCGGCGGCGAGGAGCGCGGGAGCAAGGGTGCGGAAAGGCGCCATGTCTGGTCTCTCTCTGGTTCGGTGTGAACGACGCGTACTCGTTTTCCTCTCAGCCGCCGGGGAACACCCAGCGCGGCAGCACCAAAGCAATCTCCGGAAACGTCGTGATGATGATGACCGCGATGTTCAGCAGAATGAAGAAGGGAAATGCCGCCTTCGCCACAGAGAAGGTATCGCGCCCGCTCATGTTCTGCAGCACGAACAGGTTGAAGCCCACCGGCGGAGTGATCTGCGCCATCTCCACATGGATCACGAGATAGACGCCGAACCACACGAGGTCGAAGCCCGCCTGCTTGACCATGGGCAGCACGATGACCGCGGTGAGCACGATCATGGAGATGCCGTCCACAAGGCAGCCGAGGATGATGTACATCACGGTCAGCGCGAGGGCGAGCTTGCCGGGCGTCAGGTTCAGCCCCTGCACCCACTCCGCGAGGGCCATGGGAATGCCGGTATAGGCCATGGCCGCGGTGGTGAAGGCGGCCCCGGCGATGATGAGCATGATCATGCAGCTGAGCCGCGTGGCGCTCATCACGCTCTCGACCAGCGTCTTCCAGGTGAGCGTGCCGCTCCACCACGCCAGCGCCAGCGCGCCGGTGACGCCCCAGGCGGCGCATTCGGTGGCGGTGGCGATGCCCAGCACCAGCGACAGGAATACCGCCGCGATCAGCAGCAGGCAGGGCAACAGCCGCGCCGACTGCCGGAGCTTCTGGGCGAACGGCATGTGCGGATCGCGGGGCGGCGTGCGGCCGGGATTGAGCAGCGACCACAGCATGATGTAGCCGGAATAGAGCCCCATCACGAGCAGCCCCGGCAGGAAGCCCGCGAGGAACACCTGCAGCACGGAGACGTTGGCCGTCACCGCATAGACCACCATGGGAATGGAGGGCGGGATGAGCAGGCCCAGCGTTCCGGAACCGGCCAGCGAGCCGAGGCTCATGCCCTTGTCATAGCCGCGCTTGTCCAGCTCGGGCAGGGCGATCTTGCCGATGGTGGCGCAGGTGGCCGCCGAGGAGCCGGAGACCGCCGCGAAGATGCCGCAGCCCACCACGTTCACATGCAGCAGCCGGCCGGGCAGCCACTGCAGCCACGGGGCGAGGCCGCGGAACATCTCCTCCGACAATCGGGTTCGGAACAGGATTTCGCCCATCCAGATGAAGAGCGGAAGGGCGGCGAGGGTCCAGGAGGCGCTGGCGCTCCACACCGTGGTGGCGAGCACCTGGCCGATGGGCACCGGTGTCGTCAGCACCATGGCCAAGAGGCCGACGAGGCCGAGGCCGAGGGCGATCCACACGCCCGAGGCGAGGATCGCGACGAGAAAGGCGAGGAGGAGCAGCGAGAGCTGGATGAGATCGAGGTGCGGCATGGCTCAGACGCCGCCTCCCGATGCGATGCGCTCCACCAGTTCCTCGGGCGAGGACACCGGCTCCTTCTCGTAGCGGGGACGATTGCCGCGGGCGACATTCACGAACTCGTCCACCATGGCGATGAGAAGGATGGCGAGGCCGGCGGCGTAGCCCGTCTGGGGAATCCACAGCGGAACGGCGACCACGCCCTGGGACATGTCGTCGAAGCGCCAGGAATCATAGGTGAGACGCCCGGCATTCCAGGTGAAATAGGCGAGGAAGGCGATGCCCACCGTGAGCGCGAACAGCTCCAGCGCCTGCCGCCGCCGCCCGGTGAAATGCTCCAGCACGAGACCCACGCGGATCATCTCGCCATAGCGGAAGGTGTGGGCGAGGCCGAGAAAGGCCATGGCGGCCATGGACCAGGCGGCGAAGTCGTCGCCGGAGGGAATGTTGAGGCCGATCTGGCGGCCCACGGAAAGGCCCATCATCAGGAGGAAGATGAGGATCAGGAAGCCGGCGGCGGCCACGCCGGACGCGAAATAAAGGCCATCGAGCAGCTTGCGGATCATCGCGGCGCCCCCGGCGTGCGCGGGGAGGCGAAGGCGCAGGTTCGCGCGGCCCCCGTTCGGTGACGGAATTCTTCGCTGGTCATCGGAACCCCTCTGGAGACCGGCGCCATTGTTCCGCCGGCCAAGAAGAACCGGGCATTCAGGCGCTCTTGGCAGGATGTTCTCCCGCCTTCGATATTTCGTCAACAAATTGTTGACGTTTTATCGCCCGCATGACTTCCTTATTCGTGAGCGGAGCCTCGTGCTTCGCTGGCGCACCCTTGCCGCGCCAGAAGAGGGGAGCAGGAAGCCTGCCAACCCCGCCTGCCACCATCCAGACGGGAAACGGGGCCGATGTCGAGCGACGATGTGAAGACGAGCGCAGCCGCCGAAGCCGACGCCGCGGCGGCCCCCTCTCCGTCAGCCGCCACACCCTCTCCCGCGCCTTGGGAATTCTGGATCGACCGGGGCGGCACCTTCACCGATATCGTGGGCAAACGGCCGGACGGCAGCCTCGTCGCCCACAAGGTGCTGTCGGAAAATCCGGAGGCCTATCGCGACGCCGCGGTGCATGGCATCCGCGAGTTGCTCGGCCTCCCCGCTGGCGCGGCGATCCCGCCCGGGCTCGTTTCTGCCGTGAAGATGGGCACCACGGTCGCCACCAATGCCCTTCTGGAGCGCAAGGGCGACCGTACCCTCCTCGTCACCACCCGCGGCTTCAAGGACGCGCTCAGGATCGGCTATCAGGCCCGGCCCAAGATCTTCGCCAAGAAGATCGTGCTGCCGGACATGCTGTTCGAGAGCGTGCTGGAGGTGGACGAGCGCGTGCGCGCCGACGGCACCGTCGAAGCCACTCCCGACCTTGCCACCGTGCGCACCGCGCTGGAGCGGGCGAAGGCGGACGGCATCGCGGCGGTGGCCATCGTCTTCATGCACGGCTACCGCTACCCCGAGCACGAGCAGCAGGTGGCGGCGCTGGCGCGGGAGTTGAACTTCCCGCAGGTCTCCGTCTCCCACGAGGTCTCGCCCCTCATCAAGCTGGTGGGGCGGGGCGACACCACGGTGGCCGACGCCTATCTCTCCCCCATCCTGCGCCGCTATGTGCGGCAGGTGGCGGACGAGCTGTCGGGCGGCCCGGAGGAGGCTGGCAATGAAGGGGAAGGCGAGGCCATCCGCCTGATGTTCATGATGTCGTCGGGCGGCCTCACCGCCGCCGACCTGTTCCAGGGCAAGGACGCCCTGCTCTCCGGCCCGGCGGGCGGCGTGGTGGGCGCGGCGGAAACCGGGGCGCTCGCCGGCTTCGACCGCATCATCGGCTTCGACATGGGCGGCACCTCCACCGACGTCTGCCATTATGACGGGGAGCTGGAGACCGCCTTCGATACCGAAGTGGCGGGCGTGCGCATCCGCGCGCCCATGATGCGCATCCACACGGTGGCAGCGGGCGGCGGCTCCATCCTGCATTATGACGGCGCGCGCTTCCGCGTCGGCCCCGATTCGGCCGGCGCCAATCCCGGCCCCGCCTGCTATCGCCGCGGCGGGCCGCTTGCCGTCACCGACGCCAACGTGATGCTGGGCAAGCTGATCCCGGATTACTTCCCGAAAATCTTCGGCCCCGCCCAGGACCAGCCGCTGGACGCCGAAGTGGTGCGGCAGAAATTCTCCGCCCTCGCCGAGGAGATCGGTGGCGGACGCACCCCCGAGGAGGTGGCGGACGGCTTCGTCACCATCGCGGTGGAGAACATGGCCAATGCGATCAAGAAGATCTCGGTGGAGCGCGGCTATGACGTGACCCGCTACGCCCTGAACTGCTTCGGCGGCGCCGGCGGCCAGCACGCCTGTCTCGTCGCCGACGCGCTGGGCATGACCAAGGTGCTGCTGCACCCCTTCTCCGGGCTCCTCTCCGCCTATGGCATGGGCCTCGCCTCCGTCCGCGCCCAGCGCACCCGCGCTGTGGGGGAGGAGATGACCACAACCCTCCTTCCCGCCTTGGTTGAGCTGAAGGCGGAACTGGCCGCCGCGACCTGTGCCGAACTGGCCGCCCAGGGCATCCGAACTGACTCGATCCTGACTGATGCCAAAGCCCACCTGAGATATGGTGGAACCGATACCGGCATCCCGGTGCAACTCGCCGATATCGCGGCGATGACCGCCGAATTCGAGAGCAAGCACCGGGCCCAGTTCGGCTTCGTCTCGCCGGAAAAAACCATTGTCGTGGAAGCGCTTGAGGTGATCTCGGCCGGCGGCGGCGCCGGGATCGCCGAGCCGGACCTGCCACTTCACGCCGAAACCCCCTCCGATACCTCCCAGACCCGCTTCTTTGCCCGTGGCGCCTGGCATGACGCGCCCGTGGTGAAGCGGGAAAACTTCAGGCCCGGCATGGGCTTGCAGGGTCCGGCTATCGTCATCGAGCCGAACCAGACCGTGGTGGTGGAGAAGGGCTGGCGGGCGGAAGTCTCCGCAAAGAACCACCTGATCCTCACCCGGACCGAAAAACTCCAACGTTCAGAAGCAGTTGGCACCCATGCCGACCCGGTGATGCTGGAGGTCTTCAACAACCTCTTCATGTCCATTGCCGAGCAGATGGGGGTCACCCTCCAGAACACCGCCTACTCGGTCAACATCAAGGAAAGACTGGACTTTTCCTGCGCCGTGTTCTCCGCCGAGGGCGATCTCGTCGCCAACGCCCCCCACATGCCCGTCCACCTCGGCTCCATGGACCGCTCGGTGGAAACCGTCATCCGCGAGAACGCCGGCGACATCCGCCCCGGCGACGTCTTCGCCCTTAATGCCCCCTACAATGGCGGGACGCATCTCCCTGATATTACAGTGGTAACTCCGGTTTTCGACGATGCCGGAGAAGCCCTCCTCTTCTGGGTCGCCTCCCGCGGGCACCATGCGGACGTGGGCGGCGTCGCCCCCGGCTCCATGAGCCCGCTGGCAACCCATATCGAGGAAGAAGGCGTCTATATCGACAATTTCAAGCTGGTCTCGGAAGGCACTTTCCGCGAGGCCGAGCTGCGCGACCTCCTCACCACGGCCCGCTACCCGGCCCGCAATCCGGTGCAGAATATCGCCGACCTCAAGGCGCAGATCGCGGCTAATGAGAAGGGCGTGCGCGAACTTCTGAAGATGATCGATACGTTCGGCCTTGATGTGGTGCAGGCCTATATGGGTCACGTGCAGGACAATGCTGCCGAAAGCGTGCGGCGCGTTCTGGATCGTCTTGACGACTGCTCGTTCCATTACGAGATGGACCAGGGCACCGTCATCAAGGTCAAGATCTCGGTGGATAAGGAAAATCGCGAGGCGACGGTGGATTTCACCGGCACCTCGCCCCAGCAGCCCACCAATTTCAACGCACCCGCCCCCGTCACCCGCGCCGCGGTACTCTATGTGTTCCGCGTCATGGTGGAGGACGAGATCCCCATGAATGCGGGGTGCCTCAGGCCCATCCGCATCGTGGTGCCGGAAGGCTGCATGCTGTCGCCGGTCTATCCGGCCGCGGTGGTGGCGGGAAATGTCGAGACTTCGCAGGCCGTTACGAACTGTCTGTTCGGCGCCTTGAAGGCCATGGCTGCCTCCCAGGGCACCATGAACAACCTCACCTTCGGCAACGACATCTACCAGTATTATGAGACCATCTGCTCCGGCTCCCCTGCCGGTCCCGGCTTCGACGGGACGGATGGCGTGCATGTCCACATGACCAATTCCCGCCTCACCGATCCGGAGGTGCTGGAGACGCGCTTTCCCGTCCTGCTGGAGGACTTCCACATCCGTCCCGGCTCCGGGGGACGGGGGCGTTGGCATGCGGGATCAGGGACTTACCGGCGCATCCGCTTTCTGGAACGGATGGATTGCGCGCTGCTCTCCTCGCACCGCCGCGTCCACCCCTTTGGCGTGGATGGGGGCGAGCAAGGCCAGTTGGGAGAAGGGTTTGTGCGGCGCCTCGATGGCTCGACCGAGATCCTCCAGGGGTGCGACCAGAAGGTTCTGGAGGCGGGGGAGGCGGTCATCATCGTCACCCCGACAGGCGGCGGATACGGAGATGCGAAGCTGAGGGGACGGTAACAGGCCCCTCCCGCAGCCAACAAAAAAGGCGCCCGACGGGCGCCTTTCTGTTGCGGTGCGGCAAAATGTCAGTAGGCGAGCGCGCCCACCTTTTCCACCTGGATGGCGTCGCCGACGCGCACGATGCGCAGCGAGGTGCCGTCACGGCCGACCGGGCCGGGGAGGGAGACGATCTGCTCGTCGCCGG
>JAYSCE010000217.1:0-7113 GCA_041915035.1 Xanthobacter sp. | reverse complement strand
ACCTGGGGGTCGTGCATCAGATAGACCAGCGCAGCCGCCGGCGCGCGCCGGGCGGCCGCCATGCGCACGCTGTAGTCCACATCCGACATCAGGGCGACAAGATCGCTACCCTCCAGACGGCCGGCGACGGCGATGCGCACCCGCGGCTCGGGGTCGAACCGCATGTCCCGGATGCGGGCAAGCGGAAGCCGCTCGGCGCAGACCATCCGCACGTCCGGCTCGGGATCATCCTTCAGCGGCGTGATGAGGAAGACGCTGGCATGGCGGGCGGCCAGCGCCCGTACCTCGAAATAGGGGTGGTCGAGATAGCGCGCGGCGAGCGCCGCATTGTTGGCGAAGAAGCGATCGATGCGCTTGCGCCGCCTGTCGAGGACACACGCCTTGCCAAGATCGCAGCGCCCTTCGGCCTTGATGTCTTCGTGCGGACAATCCTGGCAGCGTAGCGGTCGACCCTGCCAGTCCAGCGCCTCGACCGCGAACTCGGACGCGAGCCCGTCGGCTGCGAAACCTTGGGCGAACCCCGGCTCTCCGGCCGTCGATCCTGACGAAAATGCGGACATGAAATCGTCCTCCCAGCCCCTAATCTAGGGGCGAAGGCGATTTGATGCCAGATGGCGTATCGGAAGCCGTGCGCCGGCTCCCGATCGCTATTTCGTTACCTCTGAGGCCGAAGGCCTCAGCCGAACTTGAACAGCACGCCGTAGCCGCCGCGCGGATAGTTCCACTCGATGTCGCCCGAGGGCTCGCCGATGATGCGGCAGGTACCGCACTCGACGCAGCCGTCGGCAGTGATCTCCACCTGGCCCTTGTCGTTCAGCTCGTAGCAGCGGGCCGGGCAGGTGGTGAGCAGGGTGCGCAGTGCTGCGGAGGGGGTGGTGTGGGGCCGCACCTTGATGTGGGCGCGCCCGGCATCCACGAGGTAGCGGTTCTGGAAGAGCTTGTCCTCGACGCGGAAGGCGGTTTCGGTGGCCATGAAAAATCTCCCGGAAATCGGCGACGGGCGGAGCCCGCCGCGCAAGGTGGGAAAACAGGGTGCGCTGAGCTGAAAGCTCCTCAGCGCCAGGCGCGGGCGAGTTTGAAGGCGTCGCCGAAAAGGCCCGCCCACGACCGCGCGGAGGTGAAGGACTTGACCGTCATCTTCTCCTTCTCCTTCTTCGGCGTGCCATCGACACGCACGAAGTTCTGCATGGCCTTGTTGACCAGCTGGGGATAGGTGAGGAAGAAGTTCTGCGACTGGATGTGCAGAAGCTGCGGCATATCCTTGTACTTCTTGAGGTCTTTTATCACGAAGCTGTCGTCGAGCATCTTCTTGTAGAGCGAGAGGTTCGCCGCGGTCATGGGGTCCTTGCGGGACTTGACCTGGAAGATGGCCTCGCCGGCAATGCGGCCGGAGGTCATGGCAAGGTTCGAGCCCTCGCGATGGATGGCGTTGTTGAGCTGGGCGGCATCGCCCACCACCACCCAGCCCTCGCCATAGAGCTGCGGGATGGACTTGAACCCGCCCTCGGGGATGAGGTGGGCGGCGTATTCCTTCACCTCGGAGCCTTCCAGCAGCGGGGCGATGGAGGGATGGCGCTTGAACTTCTCGAGCAGCGTGTAGGGAGATTCCCCGCTCTTCTGGAAGTCCGACACCAGGCAGCCGATGCCCACCGACACGCATTCGCGGTTGGTGTAGAGGAAGCCCATGCCGGTCATGCCTTCCGAGATGGTCCCGGCGGCCTCGATCACGGCACCCTCGTTGCCCTTCACGTTGAAGCGCTGCTCGATCACCTCCTGGGGCAGGAAGTGCATTTCCTTCACCGCCAACGCCACCTCGGTGGGCTTGGGAATCTTGCGCAGGCCGGCGCGGGCGCCGAGCAGGCCGGTGACGCCTTCCGCCAGCACCACCACGTCCGCATGGATCTGGCCGCCGCCGCGATCGGTCTTCACGCCGATCACCTTGCCATAGGCGTCCTGCACGAGTTCCGTCACCGTGGTCTCGCACACCACCAGGGCGCCGGCTTCCCGGACCTTGGAAGAGAACCACTTGTCGAACTGCGCGCGGATGATGGTGTAGCGGTTCGGCTTCTCCTCGTTGAAGTCGTCGGACCGGTAGTGCAGGCCGGTGTGGGAATTCTCGCCCATCATCCAGAAGCGCTGCTCGATCAGGTGACGCTCCAGCGGCGCGTCCTCACGGAAGTCCGGGATGATCTTTTCCATCATCTCGGCGTAGAGGATGGCGCCCTGCACGTTCTTGGAGCCGGAATATTCGCCGCGCTCCAGCTGCAGCACCTTCAGGCCGCGAGAGGCCATGGTGTAGGCGGCGGCATTGCCGGCCATGCCGGCGCCGACGACAATCGCATCGAACTTTTCGTCGATCATCGGATGTTCCTTTCGCTGGCTTTCAGCTGGCGAGCTTGTCGCTGGAGTGGGCCGACAGGCGCTTGGCGAAGGCTTCCGTCAGGGCCGGGAGAAGGCGGATGGCGTCGGTGACGATGCCCACATGGGCGAAGTCGAAGATCGGCGCGTTCTTGTCGGTGTTGATGGCGACGATCAGGTCCGCGCCCTCGACGCCCACCCGGTGCTGGATGGCGCCCGAGATGCCGGCGGCGATGTAGAGGCGGGGTCGGATCGTCTTGCCGGTCTGGCCGATCTGCCGGTCGGAGGTCACCCAGCCCTTCTGCACCAGCGGGCGCGAGCAGCCGTATTCGGCGCCCATGGCCATGGCGAGGTTGCGCACCAGCTGGAAATTCTCCGGCGAGCCGAGGCCCATGCCGCCGGCCACCACCACGTCCGCATAGGCGAGGTTGGCCTTGTTGGAATCGCGGTCCGGGATGAAGTTCAGGATCTTGGTGACGATGTCGGCTTCCACCACGCCGAGTTTGTGCTCGATGACCCGGCCGATGGGCTTCTCCACCCGGATCGGCATGGGCATCACGCGCGGGCGGACCGTCGCCATCTGGGGGCGATAGTTCAGCGTGTAGATGGTGCAGAGCAGAGAGCCGCCGAAGGTGGGGCGGGTGGCGGCGAGCGAGCCGTCGGCGTCCACGTCCAGCTCGGTTGAATCGGCGGTGAGGCCGGTGAGCAGGGTGGTCGCCACCGCGCCGGCGAGATCGCGGCCGAGCGTGGTCGCGCCCAGCAGCAGGATTTCCGGCTTGTAGGTGTTCACGAGATCGGTCATCGCGGCCGTGTAGGCCTCGTTGCGATAATCCGTGAGCACCGGGTCGGCCACCACATAGGCGAGGTCGGCGCCGTAGCAGAAGGATTCGGCCACCGCACCGCGGACGGTCTCACCTTCGGCGCCGACCACCACGGCCGCCAGCTCGACGCCCAGCTTGTCGGCGAGCTTGCGGCCCGCGCCCATGAGTTCCCAGGACACGGGATGGACCTGGCCACGCTCCTGCTCGATGAACACCCAGACGTGCTTGTACGCCTTGAAGTGTTCCGGCAGCTCTTTCTTGGTGGACGCGCGTCCACCGGCTGCGGGGGCGGGGGGGGTATTGGGCTCGCTCATTATGGTCGGATCATTGATCTTGGAGCAACGAAGGGCGCGCGGGCTCTGCGGCGGAGGCCGTCAGAAGCCGCGCGCCAGCGTGGTCAGGTCGGCTTCCAGGCTGGGCTGGCGCGAGAAGATCTCGGCGATCAGCGCCTCGGAGATGTTGCCACCCTCGCCGGCCTCGATGCACTTGGCCTTCTCGGAGCGCGCGCTCGGCGCGAATACGCGCTTGACGATGGTGGGCGAGCCCTTGAGGCCGCACATGTTGAGGTCGGTGACGCCGGCGTCCTTGGCGCTCCACTTCACGATCTCGGCGCGGGCGGCGCGCAGGGCGTCCACCATGGTGCCGCGGCGGATCTCGTTGGTGGCTTCCAGCATGGCGACGAGGCAGGGGAGCTTCGACTTCAGCACCTGCGTGCCGCCCTCGGCGCGCCGCTCGAGGGTGATGGTGCGCTCGGCGGGATCGAACTCGGCGATCTTCGCCACATAGGTGATCTGCATCAGGCCGAGGCGCTTGGCGATGCCGGGGCCGACCTGGGCGGTGTCGCCGTCGATGGTCTGCTTGCCGGTGAACACGAGGTCCGGCACGCCCCAGGTCTGGCCGACCTTGGTGATGGCGGTGGCCAGCGCGAAGCTGGTGGCGAGCGTGTCCGAGCCGGCGAAGAAGCGATCGGTCAGCAGCACCGCGCGATCGGCACCGAAGGTCAGCGCCTTGCGCAGGGAATCTTCCGCGGAGGGCGGGCCCATGGTGAGCACCGTGACCTCGCCGCCGAACTTGTCGCGCAGGCGAAGCGCCTCTTCCAGCGCGAACAGGTCATAAGGGTTGATGATCGTCGGCACGCCCTGCCGCATGATCGTGTTGGTGACGGGATGGACGCGGATCTGCGCCGAATCCGGAACCTGTTTGATGCAGACGACGATGTGCATGAATTCGCTCCGAGCCAAACCCAACGGCTCCTGAGCGATGACTGGCAAACGGCGTGCCAAACCGGTGTCACATGTGAATCGCTCGCATTTTCAGCGATTTGTCGTGTCGATCGACCGATTGTCGGGTCTCGACGACATGCGAATACATGGAACGACACGCGCTCGTGTCGGGAAGGTGACAGGTTGGTCCGCGATCGTCGTGGGAGGGGTGTGTTGTATTGCGACCATCGGCAGGGCGTCGCGAACGCGACGTCGGGGCTCGCTTGCGATGTGTCGGAGAGTGGACGACGCGGCGCAATCGGCGCGGCGGGGCCGCGATGCGCGACCGGAGAGCTGAAAGGGCGGGCGCCGGAAAGAGGTTCTCGCAAAAGGTCCCCCGCCTTGCGGCGAGGGACCGGAACCTAAAATAGTCTTCAGCGTACGGTGTGTGAAAAGGCGTATTCGCAAAGGTCACGCCCTGCCCCGTTCAAATAGGCGCGGCATGCCGCGGGGACGGACGTCGGGGGAACGGGCCGGCGGGGGCCGGCCCGTCGATCCTGGTTCAGCCGGCGGCGAGTTCGGCGGCGGTCTTGCCGATCTGGCTCTCGTCGACGGTCTTCATGATGCCGTGCTCCATGAGCAGGTCTTCGAGCTCGTCCATGGTGATCGGGGTCGGGATGATGCCGTTGCCCGAGTTGCCATGCACCTTGGTCGCGAGGTTCCGGTAGTGCTGGGCCTGCGCGGAATCGGGCGCATACTCGATCACCGTCATGCGGCGCAGCTCGGCGTGCTGCACGATGTTGTCGCGCGGCACGAAGTAGATCAGCTGGGTGCCGAGCTTCTTCGCCAGAGACTCCGCCAGCTCATACTCCTTGTCGGTCTGGCGCTCGTTGCACACCAGGCCGCCCAGGCGCACGCCGCCGGAGTTCGCATACTTCAGGATGCCCTTGGAGATGTTGTTGGCCGCATACATGGCCATCATCTCGCCGGACATGACGATGTAGATTTCCTGCGCCTTGTTCTCGCGGATGGGCATGGCGAAGCCGCCGCACACCACGTCGCCGAGCACGTCGTAGGACACGTAGTCGATGTCCTCGTAGGCGCCGTTCTCCTCAAGGAAGTTGATGGAGGTGATCACGCCGCGGCCGGCGCAGCCGACGCCCGGCTCCGGGCCACCCGACTCCACGCAGCGGATGTCGTTGTAGCCGACCTTCATCACGTCCTCGAGCTCGAGGTCTTCCACCGAGCCCGCGTTGGCGGCCAGCGAAAGGATGGTGTCCTGCGCCTTGGCGTGCAGGATCAGGCGGGTCGAATCCGCCTTCGGGTCGCAGCCCACGATGAGGATGCGCTGACCAAGCTCGGTCAGGGCCGCAAGCGTGTTCTGGGACGTGGTGGACTTGCCGATGCCACCCTTGCCGTAAAACGCGATCTGTCGCAGCGAAGCCATCTTGCTCTCCTTCGAACCTTCAAACGAGGATTCGGTGGTCTCCGGTCCGGTGCGGGTTACGCAGACGGAACCGGAGACGTTGCACTCCGGCGCGGATGCGGACGGGGCCCTTCCGGAGCCCACCAGCCAGCAGCCTGGCGCCTGACAGTGATGAAGCAACGAGTGTGCCAGCGATTTTTGTCGCGAATTCTATAACGAAAACAATTATTTATCCGGGTGCCGCAGGCATGTATAAAACCCGACACAGGGATTTTGCGGCCGACACGCCAGTTTAGGGCTGTTTGAAACAGGACACTCCCGAGCCGGCGATCTGGTCTGTTGAAACCCGACAATGGCCCGGCCCGACCGCCTGTCGCATTTTCGACCTTCCGTCTCGGCGCTGATCGACCAATGCAAAACGGGCCGGCGATGCCGGCCCGTTGCATTCCATGAGGCAGAAGTCTCGAGTACGTGGCGCCAGCGTCAGCCGATCAGCTCCTGCGCCTTGGTCAGCGCCGCGACGAAGCGGTCCACTTCCTCGCGAGTGTTGTAGAGGCCGAAGGAGGCGCGGCAGGTGGCCGCGACGCCGAACCGCTCCAGTAGCGGCATGGCACAATGGGTGCCGGCGCGCACGGCGATGCCGTCATTGTCGATGAGCGTCGCGAAGTCGTGGGCGTGGGCACCGGCGATCTCGAAGGAGATGATGGCGCCCTTCTCTTTGGCCGTGCCGATGATGCGCACCGAGTTCAGTTCGCCCAGCCGCTCCTGCGCGTAGCGGCACAGCTCGTTCTCGTGGGCGCGGATGCGGGCCTTGCCGATGGACTGGATATAGTCCAGCGCGGCGCCAAGTCCCGCCGCCTGCACGATGGCCGGCGTGCCCGCCTCGAAGCGGTGGGGCGGATCGCCATAAGTGACCGAATCCTGCCGGACCACCCGGATCATCTCGCCGCCGCCGTTGAAGGGCGGCATGGCCTCAAGGTGCTCGTACTTGCCGTAGAGCGCGCCGATGCCCGTGGGGCCATACAGCTTGTGGCCGGTGATGATGTAGAAGTCGCAGTCGATGTCCTGCACGTCTACATCGAGATGGACCGCGCCCTGGGAACCGTCCACCAGCACGGGGATGCCGCGGGCGTGGGCGATCTTTACCACCTCTTTCACCGGGACGGTGGTGCCGAGCACGTTGGACATCTGGGTGATGGCGACGAGCTTGGTGCGGTCCGTCAGCAGCTTCTCGAATTCGTCGAGGAGAAAGTTGCCCTCGTCGTCCACCGGTGCCCACTTCAGCACCGCGCCCTGGTTCTCGCGC
>JAYSCE010000216.1:0-7114 GCA_041915035.1 Xanthobacter sp. | reverse complement strand
GGTGGCTGCGCTTGTGGCCGCTCTGGCTCTCGGCCGGCGGCATGGCCTTCTGGGCCAAGCTGCTCGGGCCCTTCTTCGCGGTCAGCAAGGTGGCGCGGCGCAATCTCGCCGCCGCCTACCCGCAGAAGAGCCCGGCGGAAATCAACACCCTCGTCCGCGGCATCTGGGCCAACATGGGGCGCCTCGCCGCCGAGTTCGCCCAGCAGGATCGCCTGTGGGACTACGATCCCGCACATCCGAACGCAGGCCGGATCGAGGTGAAGGGCGCGGAGATCTTCCAGCGCCTGCGTGACGATGGCCGCCCAGCGCTGTTCTTCACTGCCCATACCGGCAATTGGGAATTGTGCGCCATCGCCGGCGCCGCCTTCGACGTACCCGGCGGCGTGCTCTATCGCGCGCCCAACAACAAGCGCGCCGCCGATCTGATCGAGGAGATGCGCTCCGGTACCATGCCCGGCCTCATCCGCGCCGGTCGGGATGCGGGGCGCCAGATGGCGCGCATGCTGGCGGAGGGGCAGCATCTCGGCATGCTGGTGGACCAGTATTGGACCGGCGGGCCGGAGGTACTGTTCTTCAGCCGCCCCTGCGCCACCAACCCGACGCTCACCCGCCTCGCCCGCCAGTTCGATTGCCCGGTGCATGGCATGCGCGTCATCCGCCTGCCCGGAGCCCGCTTCCGGGTGGAGATCACCGAGGAAATCGCCCTCCCCCGAGATGCCGAGGGCAAGATCGATGTGGTTGGCGGCATGCAGGCCGTCACCTCGGTCATCGAGGGCTGGGTGCGCGAACACCCCGAACAATGGCTCTGGCTGCACCGCCGCTGGCGGTGAGGATTTCTTCCTCCCCCTTGCCGCGACCCCGCCATTCCTATAAAGCCCGCGCTTTCCGTTTTCGCGAAGGTTCGAGGGATGAGCACGGCCGACGTTGCCGTCATCATGGGCAGCCAATCCGATTGGGAGACCATGCGCCATGCGGCCGAGACGCTGGATGCGCTCGGGATCGCGCACGACTGCCGCATCGTCTCTGCCCATCGCACGCCGGATCGCATGTATGCCTTCGCCAAAAGCGCGAAGGCGGACGGCGTCAAAGTCATCATCGCCGGGGCCGGCGGCGCGGCGCACCTGCCGGGCATGGTGGCGGCGCTGACGCCCCTGCCGGTGTTCGGCGTGCCCGTGCAGTCCAAGGCGCTTTCCGGCCTCGACAGCCTCTATTCCATCGTGCAGATGCCCGCTGGAATTCCGGTGGGTACGCTAGCCATCGGCGTTGCGGGCGCCACCAATGCGGCGCTGCTCGCCGCGGCCGTGCTGGCCCTCGCCGATCCCGCCCTCGCCGAACGGCTCGACGCCTGGCGCGCCGCGCGCACCGGAGCGGTTGCGGAACGGCCCGTCTGAAGATGCTTCGTCCCGGCAGCGTCATCGGTATTCTCGGCGGCGGCCAGCTCGGTCGCATGATCGCACTCGCCGCGGCAGAACTCGGCCTGAAGGCGCATGTGCTGTGTCCCGACAAGGACAGCCCCGCCTTCCATGTGAGCGCCGCGCATGTCTGCGCCGCCTATGACGATTTCGACGCGCTGGAGACGTTCGCCGCGGGCGTCGACGTGGTGACCTACGAGTTCGAGAACGTGCCCCTGGCCACCGCGGAGTTCCTCGCCGCGCGCGTGCCGCTGCGGCCGGGCGCCAAGGCGCTCGCCATCACGCAGGACCGGCTTGCCGAGAAGAGCTTCGTCCGCGACCTCGGCATCGAGACCGCGCCCTTCGCGCCGGTGGACAGCCTCGCCGATCTCGAAGCCGCAGTTGCGCAGCTTGGCCTTCCCGCGGTGCTGAAGACCCGCCGCTTCGGCTATGACGGCAAGGGGCAGGTGATGATCCGCCCCGGCGAGGACCTCACCGCCGCGTGGCATGCGCTCGGGCGCCAGAGCGCCATCCTCGAAGGCTTCGTCAGCTTCTCCCGCGAAGTCTCCGTGGTGGCGGCGCGGCGCGGCGATGGTGCCTTCTGTGCCTATGACGTGACCGAGAACGTCCATCGCGAGCATATCCTTCACACCTCCACCGTCCCCGCGACGCTCACTGCTGAGGCGGCGCGCAAGGCCCGGGCTATCGCCCGGGACATCGGCGATGCGCTCGACTATGAGGGCGTGTTCGCGGTCGAGCTGTTCGTGGTGTGCCAGGGCTCGAATGAACGGGTGATCGTCAACGAGATCGCCCCGCGCGTGCACAATAGCGGGCACTGGACCCAGGACGGCGCCGTCACATCCCAGTTCGAGCAGCATGTGCGGGCCATTGCCGGCTGGCCGCTCGGCGAGGTGTCGCGCGTCGGCCGGGCGCAGATGACCAACCTCATCGGCGCCGACGTGCATGACTGGCATGCCCTCCTCGCGGAGCCGGGAACGCACGTCCACCTGTACGGCAAGGAAGAGGCGCGCGCCGGTCGCAAGATGGGCCATATCGTGCGTGTCGCACGCGATCCCGAAGCCTGCGCCAACCTGCCCGATGGCGACGGCTGCTGAATTGTGAGCCGGCTCTTCCGCTAGGGACTGAGACGAATCGCCCTGATGACGCGCCGACGCGTTTGACGCATGACTTGGGCGTTCGCGGCGGTTTTTTTGTACCGTCGAAGCCATGACCCGAATTTGTGGTGGCAGATGTCTTTGTCCGACGATCGCATCAAGGACCGCTTCTCCGAATGGCTGCGCGACCTTGCAAGGCACATGGCCCGGTCCGGGCGCTATTGCAGCTGGCGGGTGATCCAGATCGAGCTGCGCTTCATGCAGGGCATTCGTGAGGCAGCCACCTGCTTCTCCGACGCGGCCATCCGTAGCGAACTCGATGCCCTTTGCCGCGAGGCGCAGAAGCGTGGCGGGCCGATCTTCATCCTGCCGGCCAAGAGCGAATCCAGCCTCCCTGCCACCGGCTGCTGAGGCTGCCGGGTCGCGCCGCCGACTGCTGCCTGCATGCCGGAAAGTGAGCCGGCGCAAGGCGCCGCCTCCCGTTTCCGCCGCAGCAAGTCGTGTGGACAAGCTCACCCTCTTCTGGTAAGAGAGCGCTTCCTTCGGACAGGTTGAGGACAGGCGTACGCGCCATCTTCTGCGGTCCGGCGTTTCAGATCAGGTAAGGCTCCGGCTCGGCGCAACAGCTCGAAGAGGTAAACACGTGCAAGTTCTCGTCCGCGATAACAATGTCGATCAGGCCCTCAAGGCGCTCAAGAAGAAGATGCAGCGCGAGGGGATCTTCCGCGAGATGAAGCTGCGTGGCCACTACGAGAAGCCGTCCGAGAAGCGCGCCCGCGAGGAGGCCGAGGCCATCCGTCGCGCCCGCAAGCTCGCCCGCAAGCGCGCCCAGCGCGAAGGCCTGATCCCGTCCAAGCCGCGCCCCACCCGCTGAGACGCGAAGGTCGCTGAGGTCCGCAACGCCGGGCATTCGAGCTGACCGTCGAAAGCGTCCCCTCAGTCGGTTTCCAAGCTTTTGCATCCGCGCGACTCCGGTCGCGCGGATTTGCTTTTGTCCGGTACGCGCTTTGCGTGCGCCGCTGTTTTTGCGGGCACCGCCCGGCGCTGTCTCTCGCCTGTCTCCAAAGCCGTGGGAAGAGAAGATGTTGTTCGATCAGATTGCGGTGCAATCCGGTCGACGCCTGCTCTAGACTGCCGTTGCGCCGGTATGCCGGGCCTTGATCCGGCTGCGGGTCGGACGGCCGGCGCAGGGGGCGAGAGGCCTCCGATGAGGGAGAAAGGCCGAATGGTCGCACGCGTGGTCACTGTCGAGCCCTTCGATATCGTCGTCTTCGGCGCCACCGGCGATCTCGCCCGCCGCAAACTCCTTCCCGCTCTGTTCGAGCGCGACCTTGCCGGCCAGATGCCGGACGATGCGCGCATCATCGGCACCTCCCGCCGCCCCCTGCCCGACGAAGACTTCCGCGCCTTCGCCCGCGATGCGCTGGGCGTTGCGGATGGCGTCGAGGACGTGGATCAGGCAGTGCTGGCCCGCTTCCTCAATCGGCTGACCTATGTGGCGGTGGACGCCCTCTCCGACGAGGGCTGGCCCGATCTCGCCGCCACGCTGAAGGTGGGAGAGGATCGCGTCCGCGTCTTCTATCTGGCCGTGGGACCGGACCTGTTCGATCCCATCTGCGCGCGCATCGGCGCGTTCGATCTCGTCACCGATTTGTCTCGCGTGGTGGTGGAAAAGCCGGTGGGCAAGGACCTCGCCTCTGCACAAAAGGTGAATGCTGCGGTCGGGCGTGTGTTCCGCGAGGAGGCGGTGTTCCGCATCGACCACTATCTCGGCAAGGAGACGGTGCAGAACCTGATGGCGCTGAGGTTCGCCAACGCCTTGTTTGAGCCGGTGTGGAACAACGCGCACATCGACCATGTGCAGATCACCGTGGCCGAGAGCATCGGCACCGCCGGCCGCGCCGGCTATTACGACACGGCGGGCGCGCTGCGCGACATGGTGCAGAACCATATCCTTCAGCTCCTCTGCCTCGTCGCCATGGAGCCGCCCGTCTCCCTCGACGCGGACGCGGTGCGCGACGAGAAGCTGAAGGTGCTCAAGGCATTGGAGCCCATCAACGAGAGCAATTTCGCGCAGATGACGGTGCGCGGCCAGTATCGCGCCGGCGCCTCGGCGGGCGGGGCCGTGCCCGGCTATCTGGAGGAGCTCGGCTCCGGCGAGAGCAGCACCGAGACCTTCGTCGCCATCAAGGCGGAGATCGGTAACTGGCGCTGGTCCGGCGTGCCCTTCTACCTGCGCACAGGCAAGCGCCTCGCCTCGCGTGTGTCCGAGATCGTGGTGGCGTTCCGGCCCATTCCCCATTCGGTTTTCGACGACCACGCCGGCCCCATCATGGCAAATCGCCTCGTCATCCGCCTGCAGCCGGACGAGGGCGTGAAGCTGTGGCTGATGATCAAGGATCCGGGCCCCGGCGGCATGCGGCTGCAGCATGTGCCGCTCGACATGAGCTTCGCCTCCGTGTTCGGCGTGCGGAACCCGGATGCCTATGAGCGGCTTATCATGGACGTCGTGCGCGGCAACCAGACCCTGTTCATGCGTCGCGACGAGGTGGAAGCCGCCTGGCGCTGGGTGGATCCCATCCTCGACGCCTGGCGGGCCTCGCGTGACCAGCCTAAGCCTTACACGGCCGGGACATGGGGGCCTTCCGCCGCCATCGCCCTGATCGAACGGGACGGGCGCACCTGGACCGATGACGCCTGAGGCTTCCCGCGTGACCCCGCCGACCACCCCCATCGCCCTCAACGCCTATGACGATTCGGCCGGCCTTGCCCGGGCGCTGGCCGCCCACGTGGCCGAGTCCCTGCGCAACCGCATTCCCCGCGATGGCAAAGCGAGCCTCGCCGTCTCGGGTGGCCGCACGCCCGTCGCCTTCTTCGAGGTCCTCTCCAACGCCCCCATCGACTGGAGCCGCGTCGCGGTCACGCTCGTGGACGAACGCTGGGTGCCGGAGACGTCGGAGCGCTCCAACGCCGCGCTGGTGCGACGCCATTTGGTGAAGGGGCCGGCGGCCGCAGCCCGCTTCGTGCCGCTCTATACCGGCGCGGCGACGCCGGAGGCAGGCGTTGCCGCTGCAACGGCTGCCATCGACGCCGTCCCCTCGCCTTTCGCCGCCGTTGTGCTCGGCATGGGGGACGACGGCCACACCGCATCCTTCTTCCCCGGTGCCGAAACGCTCTCGGCCGCCATCGATCCGTCGTCGACCCAAGCCCTCATCGCGGTCCGCGCAGATGCGGCGGGCGAGCCGCGCATCACCTTCACCCTGCCCCGGCTGGTTTCGGCCGATACGCTCGTGCTCCACATCGAGGGCATGACCAAGCGCGCGGTGCTGGAGCGTGCCTGCGCTGGCGGCCCCGTCGAAGAGTTGCCCATCCGCTCCGTCCTAAGGGCGCGTGCGCCCCTCGACGTGATGTGGTGCCCCTGAACAAGAGGTCAGAGCCATGACTGAAGCCCAGCCGAGCGCGACCGACGCCGCCTTCGCCGCCCTCGACGCCGCCTGGAAGGGCCGGACCGGGCGCATCGCCGACCTGTTCGCCACGCCCGACCGCTTCGAGCGCTTCTCCACCAGCTACGGCGACCTCCTGCTCGATTTCTCGAAGACCGCGATTACCGAGGAAACTTTGGCGCAACTGCTGGATCTCGCCCGGGTCGCGGGCGTGGAACAACTGCGTGACGCCATGTTCGCCGGCGACCACATCAACCTCACCGAGGACCGGGCGGTGCTGCACACGGCGCTGCGCAACCGCTCGGACGAGAGCATCCCTGTCGACGGCATCGACGTGAAGACCGGCATAGACGAGACCCTGCGCAATCTCGCCAGCTTCGCCTATGCGGTGCGCGAGGGGCGGATTGCGGGTGCGCGGGGCAATGCCTTCACCGACGTGGTGAACATCGGCATCGGGGGATCGGACCTCGGCCCGGCCATGGTGACCGGAGCACTCGCGCCCTATCACGACGGGCCACGCTGCCACTTCGTCTCCAACGTCGATGGCGCCCACATCGCCGATACGCTCAGGGGGCTCAATCCTGGGACGACACTGTTCATCGTCGCCTCCAAGACCTTCACCACCGTCGAGACCATGTGCAATGCGGGCACGGCCCGCGCCTTCATCGCGGATGCGCTGGGTGAAGCAGCGGTCGGCGACCATTTCGCCGCCGTCTCCACAGCCCTTGACCGGGTGGAGGCCTTCGGCATTTCGCGCGAGCGGACCTTCGGCTTCTGGGACTGGGTGGGTGGTCGCTATTCGGTTTGGTCCGCCATCGGCCTTCCGGTGATGATGAGGTCCTCGCCGGCGCCGCCGCGATGGACGAGCATTTCCGCTCGGCGCCGCTGGACCAGAACATGCCGGTGCTGCTGGGCCTCGTTGGGATTTGGCACCGCAACGTCTGCGGCTTTCCCAGCCGCGCCATCATTCCTTACGATCAGCGGCTCACGCGCCTGCCCGCCTATCTCCAGCAGCTCGACATGGAGAGCAATGGCAAGAGCGTCACGCGCGACGGACGGCCGGCCGCGCGCGGTACCGGGCCCATCGTCTGGGGAGAGCCGGGCACCAACGCGCAGCACGCCTTTTTCCAGTTGCTGCACCAAGGCACCGATACCGTGCCGGTTG
>JAYSCE010000215.1:0-7174 GCA_041915035.1 Xanthobacter sp. | reverse complement strand
CGGGCGCGTGGTCCAGTGCATGCAGAGCAAGAAGGAACAGACAACCCCGCCCTGCCAGGCCGCCCTTGGCGCGCTAAGCAAGAAGTAGGGCCGGCAGGCCAGCCCTCAGGCGAGCGCCATGAGGCTGGCATTGCCACCCGCCGCAGCGGTGTTGACCGATACCGAGCGCTCCTCCAGCAGCAGGTTCGCCGGATAGGCGAAGGGGAAGGATGCGATCTCCTCGACCGAGGCCGCATGGAGCGGCACGATGGGTCCGTCGCGTTCCGCAACGGCACGGGCAACGGAGCGCAGGCGCTCCCCCTCCCCTTCCACCACCGCGACGGCGACCGCCTCGCCCACAGGGGCGAGCCGGGCAGCCACAGGCTCTGGCACCGTGGCGAGCACGCCGGCCAGAGCCGCCGGAGCGTCCAGCAGTGCCCGATTTCCGGTGGCGAGGGCTGTGCCCAATTGCCGGATCAGTCCCGTTTCCGTCTCCGGCATCAGCAGCACCGTGCCGCGGCGGCGCAACTCGTAGACGTTGCATTCGCCGACCGGGCCGGGAAGCTCCAGCGACAGGCCGAGGGGACTATGCATGATGATCGTCCGGATCGCTTCCGCATCCGCTACGCGACCCGTTCCCTCGAGCCAGCCGACGAACGCAAGCGCCGCTTGATCGGGCTGCCCCACGCCCAGGGTGAAATCCGGCCCGCGCATCAGCCGTGAAAGATAAAGCGGCCCGCCGGCCTTCGGCCCGGTACCGGAGAGCCCGCGCCCGCCAAACGGCTGCACCCCGACCACCGCACCGATGACGTTGCGGTTCACATAGAGGTTGCCGGCCTCGATCCGCTCCGTCACCGCGGCCACGGTTGCGTCGAGACGCGTGTGCAGGCCGAACGTGAGGCCATAGCCGGTGGCGTTGATGGCCGAGACCAGCCGGCCGAGATCGCGGCGGCGCCAGCGCAGCACGTGCAGCACCGGCCCGAACACCTCGCGGCCGAGATCCGCCATGGACGAAATCTCGATCAGCGTCGGGGCCACAAAGGTGCCCTGCACCGTCTCGGGCGGCAGTGACAGGCGATGGACGGAACATCCCTTCGCCGCCATGGCCGCCACATGCGCCTCGATCACTTGGCGCGCCTCGGCGTGGATCACCGGACCCACGTCCACCGAGAGGCGATCCGTGCGGCCGATCTCCAGTTCCTCCATGGCGCCCTTCAGCATGGCGAGCACGGTATCGGCAACCTCGTCCTGAAGGCACAAAACCCGCAACGCGGAACATCGCTGGCCCGCACTGTCGAAGGCGGAGGCGAGAACGTCGGCCACCACCTGCTCGGGCAATGCGGAGGAGTCCACGATCATGGCGTTCTGCCCGCCGGTCTCGGCAATGAGCGGCACCGGCCGGCCATCCGGTCCCGGCCGACCTGCGAGAGTGCGAGCGATCAGCCGCGCGACCTCGGTGGAGCCGGTGAACATCACCCCCGCCACCTGCGGCGCCGACACCAGCGCGGCACCGATGTTGCCATCGCCGGGCAGAAGCTGAAGCACGTCGGCGGGGATGCCAGCCCCGTGCAGGATGCGCACCGCCTCGGCCGCCACAAGGGGCGTCTCCTCCGCCGGCTTCGCAAGCACGGGGTTGCCCGCAGCCAGCGCCGCGGCCACCTGGCCGGTGAAGATGGCCAGGGGGAAATTCCACGGGCTGATCGAGGCGACAGGACCGAGCGGGCGATGGGCGGGGGTGATGCGCGCCTCCGCTTCACCGGCATAATAGCGCAGGAAATCCACCGCCTCACGGACCTCCGCCGCCGCGTTGCCGGCCGACTTGCCGGCCTCGCGCATGACGAGACCCATCAGTCCCATCATTGCCGCCTCCATAGGGTCTGCCGCGCGCCGAAGCAGCGCTCCTCGTTCAGCCGGAGCAAGGGCGGCCCAATCGGTCGCGGCCGAAGCCGCGCGAGCGACAGCGTGCGCCACATCCGTGATGGTCGCGTCGCGCACCTCGCCCACAATATCGCGATGGTCGCCGGGATTCCGCACCAGCCGCGGGGCCGCGCCTCCGGATGCGGGCGAGGCCACCGTCCATGTAGCCGCCTGAGCGGCGAGGTGCGACGAGAGGGTGCCGAGCGCCCCCTGGTCGGCAAGATCCAGCCCCGCCGAATTCAACCGTTCCCCATAGAGGGCGCGCGGGGCAGCGATGCCCGGATGGGGCGCGCCCGGCACCGGCATGGAGGCGATGACCTCGGCCGGATCGGCGATGAGCTCCTCCACCGGGACGGCGGGGTCACGGATGCGGTTGACGAAGGACGAATTGGCGCCGTTCTCGAGCAGGCGCCGCACCAGATAAGCCAGCAGAGTCTCGTGGGTGCCCACCGGCGCATAGATGCGGCAGGGCCGGCCAAGGGGGCCGACGACCTCCTCGTACAACGGTTCGCCCATGCCGTGCAGGCACTGGAACTCATAATCGCCGATGCGGAAGTCCGGGCCGGCCAGGTCGTGGATTGCGGCGAGCGTCTGGGCATTGTGGGTGGCGAACTGGGGAAAGACCGCATCCTTCGCCGCGAGCAGCTTGCGGGCGCAGGCGATGTAGGAGAGGTCCGTATGTACCTTGCGCGTGAACACCGGGAAATCCGGCATGCCGTCCACCTGCGCGCGCTTGATCTCGGCATCCCAATAGGCGCCCTTGACGAGGCGCACCGCAATGCGGCGCCCGGTACGGCGCGCGAGATCGATGATGAAGTCCAGCACCGCCGGGCAGCGGCGGCCATAGGCTTGCACCACTAAGCCGATTCCGTCCCAGCCGGAAAGCTCGGGTGCGACGCAGAGCGCCTCCAACAGGTCGAGGGACAGATCGAGCCGGTCCTGCTCCTCGGCGTCAATGTTGAGGCCGATGTTCCAGCGCTGCGCCTCTGTCGCAAGAGCGAGGAGGCGCGGCAGCAGTTCGCCCATCACCCGCTCCGCCTTGGCGCGGGCGTAGCGCGGATGGAGCGCAGATAGCTTCACCGACAGGCCTGGCCCGCGGACGATGCCGCGCCCGCCCGAAGCCGCGCCGATGGCGGCGATGGCATGGCGGTAGGCATCGAAATAGCGCGTGGCATCCGCCGCCGTCATGGCCGCCTCGCCCAGCATGTCGAAGGAATAGAGGAAGCCCTCGTCTTCGCGCTTGCGGGCGCGCGCCAGCGCTTCCTCGATGCTGCGGCCCATGACGAACTGCTCGCCCATGATGCCGATGGCCGCATCCACCGCACGGCGGATCACCGGCGCGCCACAGCGGGCAACGAGACGCGTCAGCGCCCCGGAGAGACTGTGCGCATCATCCGCCAGGGCGAGGTGCCTCGTGACGAGGAGGCCCCAGCTGGCCGCGTTCACGAACAGCGACTGGTCGCCGCCCATATGCGCCCGCCAGTCGCCAGAACCGATCTTGTCGCGGATCAGCGCATCGCGGGTGGCGGCATCGGGAATGCGCAGCAGCGCCTCGGCCAAGCACATGAGGGCGATACCCTCGCGTGAGGAGAGGTCATACTCCTGCACCAGTTCCTCAACCATCGAGCCGCGCGGCTTCTGCCGCAGGCGGGTGACGAGGGTACGGGCATGGGCACCGACGCGCGCGCGCTGCCCGGCGGAAAGCCGCGCGTGCGGCAGGAGCGCGGCGACGCATTCCGCCTCGGGCGCCCGAGTCATGGCCGTGATGGCCTGCCGCAGGTCCCCGCGGGGCGCTGGCGGATAAGCGAAGTCCTCGAACAAGGGCGGGCGGACCGTCTCGCCGAGCGGGCTGAGCACTGCGGGGGCTGGCATCGGAGGCACCTTTCGTCGCGCCTTTCGGGCGATCTCGAACAGGCCTAAATGCTAACCCTAATGGCTGGAGGCGTTCTGACCGGATATAGCCTTCATAATCTCGGAATTGACTTTTATTGGCTCAGATTGAAAATCGATTTTATGCAAAATGACTATATCTCAGATCAAATTGACGCCTTCGATGCGCGCATCATCGCCGCAGTGGTGGAGGATGGGCGCATTTCCGTCACCGACCTTGCGGCGAGGGTCGGGCTGTCGCGCAGCCCATGTCAGGCGCGGCTGAAGCGGCTGGTGGACGAGGGCTTTATCCGCGGCTTCCGGGCCGTGCTCGATCCCGCGAAGCTCGGCCTCGACCACATCGCCTTCACCGAAGTGAAGCTCACCGAGACGACGGAAGCGGCGCTCACCGCCTTCAACAAGGCGGTGCTGAAGATCCGCGAGGTGGAGGCCTGCCACATGATTGCAGGCTCATTCGACTACCTGCTCAAGGTGCGCACCCGCGATATTCGCCGCTATCGAGAGGTGCTGGGAGAAAAGATCTCCAGCCTGCCCCATGTGGCGAGCACCTCCACCTACGTGGTGATGGAGCCGGTGAAGGACGACGGGGCGTAAGGCGCATCGCCGCCGGCCACCGAGTTTTGCGGCATTGCATCATGGCTCAGGTGGCGTTTCACTGGAGGGAATTTCCGGAGCCCGACCTTGCCCCATCCCCTGCCGACCCTCGAGACCCCGCTGCTCCGGTTCATCAAGGAGACCCACGCGGAATTTTCCCGCATCGACGAGGGCGAGGTCGCCTCCTACATCCCCGAACTGGGCAAGGCTAATCCCGACCATTTCGGCATCGCCGTCGCGACCACCGACGGGCATGTGTACGAGGCGGGCGACACGCAGGTGCCCTTCACCATCCAGTCGGTGTCGAAGGCCATGGTATTCGCTCTGGCGCTCGATCTTCTGGGGGCGGAGCGAGTGGAGGCGGCCATCGGCGTCGAGCCGAGCGGCGAGGCGTTCAACTCCATTCGCCTGAGGGCCGACAACAAGCCGTTCAACGCCATGGTGAATGCCGGCGCCATCGCCTGTTCCGGCCTCATCGCGGAGAGCGCGGGGGACGAGGCGTTCGAGCTGATCCGCACCGCCCTTGGGCGCTTCGCCGGGCGGGATCTCGGCGTGGATGCGGCGGTGTTCGAAAGCGAGCGCTCCACCGGCGATCGCAACCGCGCCATCGCCTATCTTCTGCGCACCTATGGCGGCGTCGCGGGAGACGTGGACCGGCTGCTCGACGTCTATTTCCGCCAGTGCTCCGTGCTCGTCACCGCGCGTGACCTCGCGGTCATGGGGGCGACCTTTGCCAATCACGGCGTCAACCCACTCACCGGCGTCACTGTCGCCTCGAACTATGCGGTCGCGCGCACGCTGGCGGTGATGAGCTCGTCCGGCATGTACGACTTCGCCGGCGAGTGGATCTACCGCGTCGGCGTGCCGGCAAAGAGCGGCGTCGGCGGCGGCATTCTGGCGGCGTTGCCGTCCCAGCTCGGCCTCGGCACCTTCTCCCCCCGCCTCGACATGCACGGCAACAGCGTGCGCGGCATCCGCACCTGCGAGGCCATTTCGGAAGCGTTCGACCTGCATATGCTGTCGCGGCGGGATGATGTGCGGACCTGCATCGTCGCCGATTACGATTTCCGCACCGTACCGTCCAAACCCGGCCGGCAGCCGCACGAGCAGGACATCCTCTCCGCCCGCTCCGGCGCCATCCGGGCCATCGAACTCGCCGGAAAGCTCTCCTTCGCCTCCATGGATTACGTGACCCGGCGGCTGACGGACCCCGCGGGCGTGCCGGAATTCCTCATCCTCAACCTGCACCGTGTCGCCACCATAACCGATGCTGGCCTCAGGCTCCTCACCGGCCTTATCAAGAACCAGTTGCCGGCCGCCACCACGGCGGTGATCGCGGGCGTCGAAGCCACTTCGCCTGTGGCACCGCAGTTGAAGGCGCTTCGGGAACAGGGCGTGCGCGTGCGCATCTTTCCCACTTACGATGCGGCGGTTGAATGGGCCGAGGACCAGGTGGTGTACCGCCATGGCGGATTCTCGCGCATCGAGGTGGAGGCCGACCTCAGCCGCCAGGCGCTTCTCGCCGGCCTCTCGCCCCAGGAACTGGCCGACCTCTCACGCCTCGGCACTCGCGTGGTGTTCCCTGCCGGCACGCGGATCATTTCCGCCAACGAACCGCCGGCGAGGGTCTATTTTCTGCTGCGGGGCATGGTGAGCGCCCGCTCCGGAGGCGACGTCCGCCTCTCCACCATGATCCCGGGCATGGTCTTCGGCGAGATGGCGCTCATCGAGCAGCCCCGCAGCACGGACGTTTGGGCCGATACGGAGGCGGTGTGCGTGGAAGTCACGGCCGACCAGTTCCGCGCCTTCCAGGAAACGCATGCCCGCGCCGCCGACCGGATCATGCGCAACCTCGCCGTCCTGCTCGCCGGGCGAATCCGCATGGCCACCGCCCGCATCGAGATGTTGACCGGATAGGCCTTTCGCATCATCGGCTTGGATGATCGCCGCAGGCGCCGACCGAGGTCGCTCGATCGAGTGCGACCCTAGCACTTTCGGCCAGCCTTGAGCGAAGCCCTTTACAACCTTTCGTTCGCCTCCCAGTCTTCTTTCAAACAGAAGAATTCGGGAGGTGAAGATGGTGGATACGGTGGAGAACCGGCCAGAGGCTGTGCCGGCGATGCCGGCGGTTCGGGCAGTGACGTTCGCGGACGTGAAGGCCTCGCTCATCGAGGGATTGTCCGACTTCGCGCGGGCCCCGGCCTTCGGCCTCGTGTTCGGCGGACTTTATGCGGCGGGGGGCCTCACCATCGTCGCCTGCGTCATGTTCTTCGATGTGGGATATCTCGCCTATCCGCTGTTTGCCGGCTCCGTGCTGATCGGACCATTCGTGGCGGCCGGGCTCTACGATGTCAGCCGGGAACTGGAGGCGGGACGTCAGCCCACCTGGAACGGCGTGATGGGCACCATCTTTGCACAGCGCCAACGGGAACTCGGGTGGATGGCTTTCGTCACCATCTTCGCCTTCATCATCTGGATGTACCAGGTGCGCCTGCTGCTGGCCCTGTTCCTCGGCTTCGCCTCCTTCGCCACGCTCAACGACTTCATCAAGGTGCTGTTCACCACCTCGGATGGCATCGCCTTCCTGGCGGTCGGCCATGTCATCGGGGCGGCGCTGGCGCTGGGGCTATTCTCGATCACCGTCGTTTCATTCCCGCTGTTGATGGACCGGGATCTCGACGTCGTAACTGCCATGATCACCAGCGTGCAGGCCGTGCTCACCAGCCCCGGACCGATGATCGTGTGGGGCATCTGCGTCGTGGCGCTCATTGCCATCGGCACGGCGCCCGCGTTC
>JAYSCE010000214.1:0-7176 GCA_041915035.1 Xanthobacter sp. | reverse complement strand
CCGGCTCATGCTCGAACACGTCGAGACCGGCACCGGCGATCTCGCCGGCTTCCAAGAGGCGGGTCAAGGCGTTCTCGTCGATCACCTCGCCGCGCGCCGTGTTCACCACATAAGCATCTGGTTTCAAGAGCTTAAGGCGGCGGGCCGAGAGCAGATGATAGGTCGCGGGGGTGTGCGGGCAGTTCACGGACACGATGTCCATGCGCGCCAGCATCTGGTCCAGGCTGTCCCAATAGGTGGCGTCGAGCATTTCCTCGATGCCGGAATTGAGGCGGCGACGGTTATGGTAATGAATCTGCAAGCCAAATGCCTTGGCGCGCCGCGCCACCGCCTGGCCGATGCGGCCCATGCCGATGATGCCGAGGCGCTTGCCCCAGATCCGCCGGCCGAGCATCCAGGTGGGCGACCAGCCGGCCCACTCTTCCTTGTCGGCGATCATCACCTGCGCGCCCTCGGCGAGGCGCCGCGGCACGGAGAGGATCAGCGCCATGGTCATGTCCGCGGTGTCCTCGGTGAGGACGCCGGGGGTGTTGGTGACGGTGATGCCCCGGTTCAGCGCGCTGGCGACGTCGATATGGTCGACGCCATTGGAGAAGGAGGCGATCAGTCGCAGGTTTTCCCCAGCCTGCGAGAGCACCGCCGTATCGATACGGTCGGTGACGGTCGGCACGAGAACGTCCGCCGTCTTCACCGCCTCCACCAGCGCGGCCTGATCCATGGGCACGTCGTCGATGTTGAGTTTCGCATCGAACAGCTCACGCATCCGCGTCTCGACCGAGTCGGGCAGCTTGCGCGTGACAACGACGAGGGGCTTGCGACGCACCATCGTTACTCCCCATTCCCCATTTCTTAACGGTTCTGGTCCCGTCTATCAGACAGCCGGGGAAACACAAGGCGCGCCGGGACGCAGGGCCTTGACGCGCCCGCCGCGTCGGCGCACCCCTCCGGTCTGTTAGGTGCGATGCGAAAGGACGATCCCATCATGCCCGCAAAGCGAACTCATCTGAAGCGAAGCCTCGACAGCCGGTCGGTGAAAGCCCTGGCCCTTGCGGCGGCGATGATGGTGGGAACGGCTGTGGGGGCAGTCGCCGCCGAGCCCGGCACCTCCGGCCTCCCCGTTCCGCGTTTCGTCTCGCTGAAGGCGGACAAGGTGAACGTCCGCAACGGGCCGAACCGGGACCAGGACGTGGCCTGGGTGTTCAACCGGGCCGGCTTGCCTGTCGAGGTGACCGCCGAATACGAGACGTGGCGCCGCATCCGCGATGCCGACGGCGCGGAGGGATGGGTGTACCACTCCATGCTGTCGCTGCGGCGGACGGCCCTCGTCGCCCCCTGGCTGAAGGGCGAGACCGTGCCTCTGCGCGGCTCCGCTGACGCCGATGCCAAGGTGGTGGCCAAGCTCGAGCCGAGCGTGCTCGGCGTGGTGAAGACCTGCGACGGCAAGTTCTGCCGCATCACCGGCGACGGCTTCGACGGCTATGTGCAGCAGAACCAGCTGTTCGGCGTCTATCCCGGCGAGAAGGTGGACTGAGGGAGCACCGCTCCCCTCGCCTGCCGATATTAGCCCTGCGTCTCGGGCGTGTGCAGCACCAGCCCGTCCAGCGCCGCCGTCAGCTTGATCTGGCAGGACAGGCGGGAGGTGGGGCGAAGGTCCGTTGCGAAATCGAGCATCCCTTCTTCCATCTCGGAGGGCTGGCCGACCTTTTCCATCCAGGCTTCGTCCACATAGACATGACAAGTGGCGCAGGCGCAGGCGCCGCCGCATTCCGCGACGATGCCCGGAACGCCGTTGCGCACCGCCGTCTCCATGGCGGTAGCACCTTCCGGCCCGTCGACCTTGTGGACCGCGCCCGTGTGTTCGATAAAGGTAATGGCAACCATAGATTGTCGCTTCCCGGCTTCCGCCGCAGGCACGGCGGTGGCTTCATCGGACGGCTCGCGCGCCTCGGTCTGATGACCGCGGCGGGGCCGCTGTCCGGCCACTGGCTATAGCGGCTTGCCTCGCGCCGCACCAGCACGCGAGCCGATTGTCGCGGGTTGCGCGGGCTGCGGGCGAACGGCCAAGCCCAAGCCAAGTCGCTCGATATTAACGATATCTTCATTAATGCGGCCGGGGCGGTTCAAACGGAGCCGCGGCCTGTCTAGGATAAGAAACGGTAAACCATCTTCGTCCGGCATGGCCGGATGACGGGGGCGTGTACGGGTATCGGAGCCACGGGCGGCATCATGCCCCGGCACCGAAAGCGGGCAGAGGCGACAGCGAGATGAAGAACCCGAAGAAGATCCAGGATCCGACCGAGGCGGCTCTGTCGGCCATCCAGGAGGCTCTGACGCTCGAGCTCGACAATGCCGAGGCCAATGCGGCCGCGGCCAAGGCGGGCGATGCGCCCCTGCCGCCGGATCGCGGAACCCCGCTCGATCGACCGCCCGCCCCGGAACGTGTCCTCGCCGGTCCCGGACCGCAGCGCGAAGGCCGCCCCATCAACCGCCGCCCGCGTCCTCCCGAGGGCGGCGAGGTCCGTGTCGAAGGCGGCCGCCGCGAAGGCGCGCCCCGCCCCCGCAGCGAGGCCGAGCGCCGCGCCGCCAACGATGACCGCCAGCCCATCGGCCAACTCCTCGGCCAGCTTCAGAAGAAGCCGTCTGCCACGCCCTTCTACTGGGCGACGGGCGCCTCGCTGGTGTGGATCATCGTCGGCATCATCTTCGCCTACACCGTCCACCACGGCCTGATGGCAAGCTCCAACGGGCTTCAGTCGCTGGGCGACTCCCCGGCGCTGCTCGGCATTTTCGCCGGCATCCTCATTCCGCCGCTCGCCTTCTTCGGCATGGCCAGCATCGTGCGCCGCTCGCTGGAGCTGCAGGGCATCGCCCGCTCCATGACCGAGGTCGCCCTGCGCCTCGCCCAGCCGGAGTCCATCGCCACCGAAAGCGTGGTCACGGTCGGCCAGGCCGTACGCCGCGAGGTGGCCGCCATGGGTGACGGCATGGACCGTGCGGTCGCCCGCGCCGGCGAGCTGGAGGCCATGGTCCGCGCCGAGGTCGCCACCCTGGAGCGCGCCTATGAGGAGAACGAGACCCGCATCCGCACCCTCATCGACGACCTGCAGGCCGAGCGCCACAACATCCAGATCGAGACCGAGCGCCTGCGCGAGGGCATCATCGCCGCCGAGACCGTACTCTCCAGCGAGGTCAAGGACGTCGCCTCGCGCATCCACACCACCATGATGGAAGCGAGCGAGCAGGTCACCGAGATCCTCGGCCAGAAGGGCGAGCACATCACCGCCGCCCTCGCCCGCGTCGGCGACAGCATGATCGACAGCCTGACCGCCAAGGGCGGCGAGCTGATCGACCGCCTCCAGCTCACCGGCTCCGACATCCGTCAGGACCTTTCCGAATCCGGCGACCTGCTGGTGGAGACCCTGCGCTCGCGCACCGACGACCTCGCCTCCAACCTGCTCGCCACCACCACCGACGTGTCGCAGCTCGTGGAGCGCTGGGGCGACGAGGTGAGCAGCAACATCGACCGGCTCAAGCAGGGCATCGCCGACACCCTGGCCGACAATGCCGGCCGCTTCGCCGACGACATCGACGTGCGCGTGGCCGAGGTGAACTCCGCCTTCCGCGCCACCAGCGAGAGCGCCGTGGTCGAGTTCTCCACCCGCGGCGGCGAACTTGTCCGCAAGCTTGAAGAGACCGGCGAGCGTGTCGCCGAGACGCTGGCCGTGCGCGGCACCGACCTCGCCGATCGCATCGAGGCCACCGGCAACCGCATCTACGAAGCCGTCGCCGTGCGCGGCGAGGACCTGCAGCAGCGCCTGTCCGAGACCGGCGAGCGCATCACCTCCTCGCTCGACCGCTCCAGCAACCAGGTGGTCACGGCGCTGGTGGACAAGGGCCACGAGATCGCCGGGTCCCTCAACGGTGCCGGCGAGGACATGACCGAGCGCCTGTCGCGCGTCGCCACCGAGGTCACCCAGGCCATCGGCGCCCGCGGCTCCAAGGTCACGGAAGCCTTCCGCGAGACCGCCGACATCCTGGTGGCCACCATCGGCACCAAGAGCGACGCCATCAAGGAGATGCTCACCGCACGCCTCAAGGCGATGGAGGAGACCATCACCGTGCGCGGCGCCGAGCTTGCCGACCGCATGCAGCATGACTCCGCACACCTTGCCCGCGTCATGCAGGACGGCGTGAAGAATTTCGACACCACGGTGAAGGTGCATGCGCCCGAGCTGGTGGATCAGATCACCCACCGGGTGGCGCTGGTGAACGAGAATCTGCGCCTCGCCACGTCCACGCTGGACGAGCGCCTCTCCGCCACCACCGACACGGTGGCGACGATCATGGACCAGCGCTTCTCGCGCATCGAGCAGACGCTCGACCAGCGCGCCCAGAGCCTGACCGAGACGCTGGCCACCCGCACCGTCAACTTCGCTCGCACCATCGCCGAGGGCACGAAGAACGCCACGGACTCCCTCGACAAGTCGGTGGAGACGCTGGAGACCTTCTTCGCCACTCGCTCCAAGGCGCTGGGCGAGGTGCTGACCGACCGCGCCGATGCGGTGAACCGCAATATCGGCGTGCGGGCGCAGGAGATCGCCTCCGTGCTCGACGGCCGTGTCCACCGCATCGAGGAACTGGTGCTCGGCCGCCTCGATGGCGTCGCCACGTCACTGGAAGTGCGTGGCACGGCCATCGCGGATGCCCTCGTCGGCCGCATCGAGAACGTCTCCGGTGCGCTGCGCGCCGAGGCGAACGAGGTGGAGCGCTCGCTCACCACCCTGTCGGCCAACGTCAGCCGCACCCTGTCCGAGCATTCGGACAAGGTGGCGGACAACCTCGGCACCCGCCTGACCGAGATCGCCCATCTCATCGACGACAAGAACGGCACGTTCCTCTCCGCGCTGGAGCGCACCAGCCAGCGCGCCGTGTCGGAGATCACCGCCACCAACACCGCCCTGCGCACCGACGTGGGCGTCATCATCGAGCGTCTCGACGACGCCAACGCCACCTTCCAGGGCGCGCTGACGCAGGCGGTGTCCAACCTCGACGCCTTCGCGGGCACCTTTGCCCGCCAGGTGGAGAGCTTCGGTGGCGCCGTCTCCGGCATCACCCTCAGTGCCGATGCCACCGCCGAGCGCTTCCAGTCGCAGATCGGCTCCCTCAAGGAAGTGTCGGCCAGCGCGCTGGCGCAGATGTCGTCGCTCTCCGAGCGGCTGGACCAGAACCGCCGTCTCATGGACGAGGCGGCCCAGACGCTCGCCTCCACCCACGACCAGGTGGACAGCACCCTCGCCGCGCGCCGCGAAGCCATGGAGCAGCTTGCCCGCTCCCTCGCCCAGCGCGTCGGAGACGTGGAGAGCCGCCTCGCCGCCTTCCACACCATGCTCGACCAGACCTATGCCGCCTCCCAGCAGCGGGCCGGCGAGATCGCCAACGTCATTGCGGCAGCCACGTCCGGCTCGACGGATGCGGTGGCGCAGCAGCTCGCGCTGGTCCGCACGGCTGCCGACGCCGAGCGCGAGCGTTCCGCCGCGGCCCTGCGCGAAACCTACGAGGCCGCACTGAACGACGTGCAGAACCTCTTCGGCGAGACGGGCAACCGCTTCACCTCTGTGGCCACCGACCTCAAGCGGGTGGCCGAGGACGTGCAGCAGGCCATCACCCTCGCCCGCGAGGAGATGAAGCGCGGCATCCTCGAACTGCCCGCCGAGACCGAAGCCAGCGCCGCCACCATGCGCCGCGCGGTGGCCGAGCAGATCAAGGCCCTGGCCGAACTCAACGAGATCGTCGCCCGGCAGGGCCAGGCCCTCGACGTGGTGGAGGCTTCCGCCCGCGCCGCCCAGCAGGAGACCACCCGCGCCTCCCGCGACGCGACGCGCGACACGACCTCCACCCTGCGCAGCCGTCCGGAGCGCGAACCCCGCGCCGAGAGCCCCCGTTCGGAACTCCAGCGTCCCGAGCCCGCCCGGGCAGACATCGCCCGCAGCGAGACCAGCCGTTCCGAGCCGACCCGTTCCGAAGGCACGAGCCTTCTGCAGTCGGAACTGCGGCGCGCCCCGAGCACGCCGACGAGCCGTCGCGCCGAGCCTGCGGAGCGGCCTGCGCCGCGACCCGCCGGCCGCGCGGAGGCCAACGGTGAAGAGCGCGACAGCTGGCTGACCGAGCTACTGGCCCGCGCCTCCGGCGAACTCAACGAGGACACCCCCCGCGCTCCCCGTGCGGCGCCCCCGGCCCCGGTTCCGGCGCCGGAGAGCCTCGACGACCTCTCCGCCGACATCGCCCGCATGGTCGACCATCAGGCGGCCGTGGAGATGTGGGATCGCCACAACAATGGCGAAAGCCACGTCTTCTCCCGCCGCCTCTACACCCTGCAGGGGCAGCAGACCTTCGATGCCCTGAAGCGCCGCTACCGCGCCGATGCCGGCTTCCGCGAGACCGTGGATCGCTACGTCGCCGAGTTCGAGCGGCTCATCGATCAGGTGTCGGGCGACGACCGCGGCAGCACGCTGGCGCGCACCTACCTCACCTCCGACACGGGCAAGGTCTACACCATGCTCGCGCACGCCTCCGGGCGCCTCGACTGAGGCGGAGCTGGCCAACCCCGGCCCCCGCAGTCTGGACCACCATAAGAGCCGCGCCGGGCCCGACATGCCCGGCGCGGTCTTTTTTATCCCGCCGCCTGTCGTATCTTCCGCCCAGCTTCGGCCAGCTTGAGGAGAGGGCACTGCGCAATCTCATCACCGATGTCCCCGGCCTTCTGGTCGGCAACGCCACCGAGCCGCACATCGGCACCGGCGTCACCGTGATCCTTGCCGAGGAGCCGGCGGTGGCGGCCGTGGACGTGCGTGGCGGGGGACCGGGAACGCGGGAGACCGACCTGCTCGACCCCGCTGCGACGGTGGAGCGCGTGGATGCCATCACCCTCTCGGGCGGCTCGGCCTTCGGCCTCGATGCGGCATCCGGCGTCATGGCGGGGCTGGCTGCGCGTGGACGAGGCTTTCCGGTCGGCACCGCGCGGGTGCCCATCGTGCCCGGCGCCATCCTGTTCGATTTGCTCAATGGCGGCGACAAGGGCTGGGAGGGCCATCCTCCGTATCTCCAGCTCGGACGTGATGCCCTCGTCGCCATCGACGTGGACTTTCACCTCGGCTCGGTGGGGGCCGGCACCGGCTG
>JAYSCE010000213.1:1179-7179 GCA_041915035.1 Xanthobacter sp. | reverse complement strand
GTGCGCAGGCGTGCCGTCGCCCGATCCGGCAAGGCCGGCGCGCCAGCGGAAAGGCGAGCACCACCCAGCGCGCCGTGCGCGGTCCCTGGAAGGCGGCGAGCACCGCCAGAGCGAGCCAGGGCAGCATCTGCTCGAAATCGGTCAGCGGATGCAGCGCGCCGGAATAGAAATCGCCCAGTCGCGTGTCCACGAGATGAGCATGGGCCAGGCTGGGTGTGAGCGCGAAGACGAGAGCCAGCGCGCCGGCCGTTCCGGCGCGCCGAACCAGGGCAACCGCGCCGGCAAGGCCGGCACGACGGGCGAGGCGTGTCATTCGATGATCCCGATGGCACCGAGCAGGAAGTAGACGCCAAGGCAGCCGATGGCGGCGCCGCAGGCGCGCACCGCTTTGGCCCCCGCCTCCCAGCGCACCGCGACGCCGATGAGGATGCCGAGCAGGTGGAGCATGCCGGTGGCGACTACGAAGCCCACCGCGAACGCCACCGCATCGGCCGCATCCGGCAGTTCCTTGCCGTGGGCATAGCCGTGGAAGATGGCGAACACGCCGACGATGGTCGCGGCCACCCACAGCGGCGGGCGGATGTTCAGGGCCACCATGGCGCCCAGCGCAATGCCGGACAGCGCGATCATCAGCTCGACGAAGGGCAGGTCGACGCCCATCACGCCAAGAAGGCCGCCCACCGCCATCACCAGCGGGAAGGTGATGGGCAGCACCCAGATGGCCGGGTTGCCGAGCTGCGCGCCCCACAGGCCCACCGCCACCATGGCGATGATGTGGTCTGCGCCGGAGAGCGGATGGAGAAAGCCGCTCTCAATGCCGATCTGCGTGCCCGTGCCCGTATGGGCGAGGGCCGGAGACAGCGGGATCATGGCAAGCAGGCCGGCAAGGACGAGCGCCGGGTTCGGGCTGTTGGACTTCATGACGAATGTCCTTTCAAGGTGTGCGCCCCAGACAGGGTCAGATGCGGGTGAGGAACCAGAACGATGCGACGGAGCCGATGACATAGGCCGGAATGGCCGCGCCCCAGCGGGGCAGCAGCGCCTGCGCCTGCCGGTGCGCCCACATGAGGGCGAGCACCACCATGACGAACATCAGCTGGCCGATCTCGACGCCCACGTTGAAGAACAGGAGCGCGATGGGCAGCGTCGCCTGCGGGATGCCGAGCGCGGTGAGCGCCGTGGCGAAGCCGAGGCCGTGCAGGAGGCCGAAGGCGAAGGCGACGACCCAGGGATAGCGCGCGGTCAGCCCCGGCTCGCCCCGTTGCATCTTCACGATCTCGACGCCCACGAAGACGATGGACAGCGCAATGGCGGCATTGAGCGGCCGCTCAGGCACACCGACCCAGCCGAAGGTGGCGGCAGCGAGCGAGATGGAATGGCCGACCGTGAAGGCGGTGATGGTCTTCACCAGCCGCCAGCCGCCCTTCACGATCCAGATCAGGCCGAGCACGAACAGCAGGTGATCGATGCCGCGCAGGATGTGGTCGATGCCGAGATTGACGTAGGTGTCCGCCAGATCGGCCCACACCGCGAGATTGGTGCCCGGCTCGCTCGCCACCATCATGGTGGGCTTGGCGGCGCTCACCGTATAGGCGACGGTCGGCCCCTCGCGCGGCACCACGCGGATGGTGGCCACCGACTGCTTGCTGCCAAGGCCCATGAAGCTGAGGCGACCGGTGAGCCCGCGTTCGCCGCAGACCAGCTCAGGCGGATTCCATTCGCAATGGGCCGGAAAGATGGGCTGCAGGGTCACGTCCACCGGCGGCATGGTCCACTGGCCGATGAAGCGACCCGGCGCGATCTCGCGCAGGGTGATGACCGCCATGGTCGCCTCATGCGCCCGCGCCGCCAGCGAGGGCAAGACGAGTGCGCAGAACAGCGCCAGCACCGCGAGAAGGCCGGACCGGAGGGCGCGGCGCGCGGACCTTTTCTCGATCTGGGTCGTCATCGCGCGGTCGCTCATGGCTCGCCGCGCCGGATGACATAGGCGTTGCCGAGGTCCTTGGTCGCGGCGATGCCGAGGATGCGGCGGCGCTCGTCCTTCCAGGCCAGCGCGACCTGGGCGGAGACCTCATCGAGATCGGTCGGATGGCCGGGCGCATAGGCATCGAGGCGGACCACGTTCCATCCGTCCTTCGACTGGAGCACGCGCCATTCGCCCTGCGGCAGCGTCACGAGCGTCTCGACGAAGGGCGTGCCGAATGACGGCTCCAGCGACTTGCGCGGGCGCTCACCGAAGATGAGGGCGCGGTTCTGCGTATCCTCGGATTCCGTACCGGCCAGAATCTGCTCCAGCGTCGCGCGGGCCTCCGCCTCGGCGTTGGGGCCGGTGAAGGGAACGGAGATGAAGCTGATGGTCTCGGGCACATCATATTGCGCCCGGCGCTTCTCGTACCAGGCTTCGAGCTCGGCGCGGGTCGGCTCCTTGACCTCGACGCCGTTGAAGATGAGCAGGCGCATCTTGTGGACGATGCGGTCGCGGATCATCTCGTCGCCCTTGTCGAGGCCCTGCGCCAATGCCTCGCGGAAGGTGATCTCGTTGAGGATCCACACATCCACCAGCTTGCGATATTCGTCCGGCCCTGGCTCGCGGCCCTCGTGGGTGGACTTGAAGGCGTCGACGATGCTCTGGCGCACCTCGGGGGTGACCTCGATGAGCTTTTCCTTCGGCACCGCCGGCGTCACCGCCGCATGGGCCGCGAAAATCATGGCGCCGAGCACCATGAACTGGAGCAGCGGCTCGCCCACGAGCCTCCGGATGAGGCTCTTGCTCTTGGTGCCGGCCGGCGCATCCGCGCCCGTATTCAAACCCGATGACGTCAAGACTCGTCCCCCGCCCACAGGAATGCGAAAAACACGCATCCCCGCCACCTCGTGCGTCCGCTACCGTTGGCGGCGCTTCCCCTAACGGGGGACCGGTGTCGGCTTGATGACAGCGCGGTGCAGCCGCAGCGCAGGGGGCGAGGCCTGACATGTAACCGCCTTGGCCGGACCCACGCGCAATCGGCTCCGGCCCCATGGGAAGCCAGCTTGTTAAGGCCAAGGCCAAGCCATAGGGTCCAAGCCGTAGGGTCAGGGTGATCGAGAGGGAGCGGGCAACATGTCATTGAAGGGACGACTTGTGCTTCTGACCATCGCGGGAGCAGTCCCGTTTTTTGCCGCATCGAGCTCAGCCGCCGCGCAGAAAATCGACATGAAGCGCGAATACTACGAAGGTCGGTGGACCTGGTACGGCGTATACAAGGCAAAAATGTCACCCAAAAACGTCGGCCGAATTCAATTCAACACGCCAACCCAGGCTGTTTATTGCTACGATAAGGTCTGCTGGAACGTGACAATCCAGAAAGGCGTCGGAGGTGATCTCTTTTTCACATCGGACAAGAAAAACTATTTTGAACTGAGTGCAAATGGCACGCAGATCAAGGCACGATTCTGGGTCGATATGAAACCGCCGGCCCGCTCGCCCGACGCCACGACGACGTTCTCGCGCATGAATTGACGCCGCGGCGCAAAACTCCGGCAGACATATTCTGAGGCCGGATCGGCGCAGCGCTCGCCGATCCGCAGCTGCGGACTCCACGTTCCCCGACCGCCCCTTCAAACGCCTCTGCCGTTTGGTTTCCCGGCTCACTTTCCCCGGCGTCACAGAACCTTCAGCACGCGGTCACAGAACGCCGCTAGGAGGCCCTTACGGGCGGACTGGCGTCCGTGGGAAAATCAGGGGTTGGAGCATGAAGGGCGGGGTGCTGACACAGCAGCTCATCGCGGGGGCGTCGGTCCTCGCTGTTGCCGGCGGAGCGGCGTTTATGCCGTCGCAGGCGTTCGCCGACAGCTACATGGCCGGCGACTTCCACAATCACACGCCGTGCTCGGACGGCCGCTCGTCGGTCGAGACCATGGTGAAGAAGGCGGTCCAGAGCTACGGCCTGGAATGGCTCGGCGCGGCCGACCACGGCGGCTCCAGCCCCCGCGACTGCCGCGTGGACGATCCGGAAGGTGACGGCTCCACCACGGGCAAGGGCCGCTTCTTCGATCAGGTCCAGGGCCTGGTCATCAAGGGCGACACCGCCACCTCGCAGGGCCATCGTTCCATGTGGCGCTGGCAGAGTGCGGAAGAGATCATCTTCCCCGAGCTCGTCCGCCTCGCCAAGGAAACCGGCGTGCCGATGCTCTACGCGGGCATCGAGACCAACGTGCCCGGCCACGAGCACACCTCCATGGCGGTGATCGGCAACCAGAAGCCGCAGAACGCCATCGAGAAGAAGGGCCTGTTCGGCAACAAGAACAAGGACAAGGACACCGGCAACGCGAGCGCCGTGGCGGAATTCGAATACCGCTTCGATCGTTCGGACACCGATTTCAGCCTCGGTGCGCCCACCCACAACTGGACCGGCAAGGTGGCCAACGCCTCCGGTTCCGGCTCGGGCCAGAAGAACCATGACGCCAAGGCGGTTCCGTCCGTCCAGTGGCTGCAGAAGTACTACCCCCTCGACAGCTACTACGTGCCCGCGCACGTGGAGCGCGCCGGCGTGTTCAATCCGAACGGCAACAACGGCTTCAACATCGAGCACTTCCGCGACTTCAACAACGCGGGTCCGACCGTCGCGGTGGGCTTCGAGAGCCAGCCCGGCCACCAGGCGTCGAACAATCGCGGCGAATACCGCGCCGGCTTCTGCGGCAATGGCTGCGACTCGGTGGGCGTGACCACCTTCGGCGGCACGGGTGTCTATGCCGCCAAGATCGGCGGCGTGTGGGACGCGCTGCTGGGTGAAGGCCGCAACTGGTTCTTCTTCGCCAGCTCCGACTGGCACAACCGCGGCGCCTTCTCCATCTACGAGAAGGGCACCACCAACGACTTCTATCCGGGCGAGTTCCAGAAGCTCTATATCCCGCGCCCCAAGAAGTCCGTCACCCTGCGTCCGCAGGTGGTGGTCGACGGTGTGCGTTCGGGTAACGTCTACTCGGTGCAGGGCGACCTCATCACCGGCGAGCTGACCTACAACGCCAAGGCCGGTCTCGGCGCCAAGGCGGGCATGGGCGACACGCTGGTCGTGAAGCGCGGCAAGTCGGTGACGCTGACCCTCGAGGTCAACGTGACCGGTGGCCCGAACTACTCGCCCTACACCTTTAACAACCCGTCGCTGGCCCAGATCGGCATCCAGGAGCCGCTCAACAAGCCGACGCTCCGCCAGGTGCAGTTCATCAAGGGTGACGTGACCGGCGTGGTCGCCCCCAACAGCCCGAACTACACCGCCGGCACCAACGCCTCGGCGGCGATCATCGCCACCTTCGGCCCCACCACCTGGAAGGCGCGCGGCACCAAGCGCACCATGACCGTCACCATCCCGAACGTGCAGAACAACATGTACGTCCGCGTGCGTGGCTCCAACCTGCCGGCCTCCGTGCCGGCCGAGACGGACGCCCAGGGCAACCCGCTCAACGACTGGGATCCGGAGAACGCCGCCCAGGGTCCCTTCGTGCCCTGCAACGACGCCGCCTGCCCCTCGCACATGGTGGTGCGCGACGGCCAGAAGATCTCCAGCTACGACGTGGCCGCGTGGTCGGACCTGTGGTTCTACACGAACCCCATCTTCATCCGCGTCTCCGACCAGCCGGAACTCCTCGTCGAGACCAACGAGAAGCTCGCGGTCTCCCTCGCCAAGTGACGGTGAACTGACAGCAGACAAGCGCCGGCCACGGCCGGCGCGAGACCTTCGGATGCCGGGGGCCTTCGGGCCTCCGGCTTCTTTCGCTTTCAGGGATCGGTTTGGTTCATGTCCCAGGTTCAGACTTCGCAGTCCCGATCCGCCGCCTCGCAAGGGCTGACGCTCGGCCGTAACGCGCGCACGGGCATCGCCATCGCGCTGGTGGCGATGCTCTCGGGTTTTGCCGGCCTCGGCTACGAGATCGTCTGGACCCGGATGCTTGCAGTCAGCCTCGGCCACGAATTGGTGGCGGTGCTGGGGGTTATCTCCGCGCTGTTCGGCGGGCTCGCGCTGG
>JAYSCE010000213.1:0-1169 GCA_041915035.1 Xanthobacter sp. | reverse complement strand
TCCCACAGGTGCTCGCGCAGGGTGTGATCGGACGTGATCAGCGCCTGGGCGCTGGTTCTCATCGTGGCGACGCCGCTCATCGGCGATCTCGTGCCCACGCTGGTGCCCGTGGATGCCTCGGCGCTGCGCCAGTGGTCCGTGGCATTCGCCTTGCCCTTCGTGCTGCTGCTGCCGGCGACCCTCGCCATGGGCGCCACCCTGCCGGCGCTGGAAGCGGTCCTCGCGCCGCGCCTCGCCTCCGGGGCGGCCGTGGGGCACGTCTATGCGGCCAACACCTTCGGCGCCGTGGCGGGCACGCTGGCAACCGCCTTCCTCATCATCCCCGCTTTGGGCCTCAACGCGACGCTCGTACTGTGCGCCGTGCTGAATGCGGTGTGCGCGGCGGCCATGCTGGCTGTGGCCCACGACTCCGCCTCGGCCGCACGCCCGATTTGCGCGCCCGCGATTCGCTCGGCCGCGCTCCCCGTGCTGGCGCCCCTGTTCCTCACCGGCCTCCTCGGCATCGGCTACGAGGTGCTGACGGTGCGGGTGTTGAGCCAGATTCTGGAAAACACCATCTACACCTTCGCCGTCCTGCTGGCCTGTTACCTCGCAGGCACGGCCCTCGGCGCAGCCCTTTATGCCCGCTGGCGGTCCCGGCGCGGCGAACACGGCGACGGCGTGGTCGGCCTCCTCGTGACGATCACCGCCCTCGCCTGCCTCGCAGGAGCCGCGCTGCTCGGGGCCTCCGGGCAGATTCTCGCCACCCTCAAGGCGGCGCTTCCGGTGACGGTCGCGGGCCGGCTCTCGGCCGAACTCGCCATGGCCGCTTTGGCCTTCCTGCCGCCGACCCTCGCCATGGGCGCCCTGTTCACCGCCCTCGCCCAGCGCGCATCCGACCGGCTCGGCGGCGTCGGGCCGGGGCTTGCGGCCAATACGCTGGGCGCGGCGCTGGCGCCCATGCTGTTCGGCCCCGTTTTGCTGCCGCTGATGGGCGCCAAATACGCCTTCGCGTTGCTCGCCGCCGCCTATGTGCTGGCGCTGCCGCTCCGCGGCCGCGCGGCGCTGGTCGGCGGCGGGCTGACGCTCGCAGCGACGCTGGCTCTGGTGCTCGCGCCCATCTCCCTGCGATTCGTGCAGGTGCCGGAGGGCGGCGCTCTGGAATGGCACCGCGACGGCGTGATGGCGGC
>JAYSCE010000212.1:3101-7211 GCA_041915035.1 Xanthobacter sp. | reverse complement strand
GTCCTTGAGGCGGGCGTTGCCTTCCGCGCGCAGGGTGTTGGCCTTGCGGTCCAGCACCACGCGGTGCGCCTCGAGGGTGGAGCCGTCGTAATAGATCTGGACGTTGCCGACCGCCGCGACCGTGTCCTTCTGGTAGTCGTATTCGAGCTGGTCGGCCGTCACCAGCATCTTCTGGTTCGGGTCGAGCTGGCGCGCGGTGAGGAGATTGCCGCCCGGCGCCTGGTTCTGCCCCGCCTGCGCCGCGACCGGCTGGGCGGTCTGCGCACGGGCGCTGCCCATCGGCGCGAGGAGGGCGACGAGGCCGGCGAAAATCAAGCTGAAGGCGATAGCCGAGGAGGCGCGTCGAGACGCGCAACCGCCCGTTCCCCGCGCAGCCGCGCGGCGGTCCCTGGCAGTCGTTCCTACGGTGGGGGGATGCCCGACCGTCATCCGTCCTCCCGGTGCAACAGAATGAGCGCCCCCAGCAAAATCCCGGTCACCGCAGGAAACCACGCAGCAGCAACGGGATGAACGATTCCAGCCTCACCAAGATCCTCGGCGAGCTTGGTCCCAACATAAAGCAGAAAGCCCGCAAGCACGCCACCGAGAATCGTCTGGCCCACCCCGCCGAAGCGGAACACGCGCAGGCCCACGACCGCGGCAATGAGGACCATTGCCACCAGCAGAAACGGCTTCGCCAGAAGGCTCTGGAGCTGCAGGCGGTATTTTTCCGCGCCGAAGCCGGATTGTTCTGCACTGCGAATAGCCGACGGGAGTTGCCAGAACGACACGGTTTCCGGGGCGATCAGCGAATCCTGGATCTGCCTCGGGTCCAGCTTGGTGGCGATCAGGTAGGTATCATAGGAGGCGAGGTCGAGGCCCGGAACGAGCACCTTGGCGCCGGTAAGAATCCATGCACCATCTCCCAAAGTTGCAGATTTGGCCTCTACACGCTCCATGAAGTTCCCGGCCGGATCGAACTCGAAAATCACCACGCCCGACAGTACCCGGCCACCTTGGCGCGAGGACTGCGCCTGGATGATGGACTGGCCGTCCACGCTCTGCTGGCGAATCCAGAAATCCTTCTTCCCCTGCGTGAGACCGGGGGTGCCGCCGCCGCTGGCGAAGATGTCGCCCTCGATCTGGTTCGCCCGCTCCTTGAAGTCGGCGGAGATCGGGTTGAACACGCAGGTCGCGAAAATGCCCACCAGAAAGGCCACCAGTACCGGCGGGGTGATGAACTGCCAGACCGAGAGCCCCACCGCCCGGGCCACCACCAGCTCCAGCCGGCGGGACAGGATGACGAAGGTCACCATGCCGCCGAACAGGACCGCAAACGGCAGCAGTTGCTCCGTGAAGGCGGGGGCGCGGTAGAGGGTGAGCAGGGCCAGGAGGCTCACTGTCACCTGATCGCGGTCGGCGGTGCGCCGCGCCATCTCCAGGAAGTCCACGAGCACGATCAGCGTGACGCAGGACAGGAAGATGAGCGCTACCGCCTGCCCGAACCGGCGCGCGAAATAGAAGCCGAGGATGCGTCCGATCATCGTCAGGCGGCCGCCCGCCGCGAGAATCGCGCCCGGATCGCCTCGCCGAGTGCGGTCAGCGCTGCCGGCGGGGAGAGGCGGATCCAGCCTTGCAGCACCATGGCGCAGATGATGACGGTGACGATGGGTAGCGCATAGATCAGCGGCACCGCAGCCGCATTGGCCTTCAACTGGCCGGCGATGGCGAAATTGCCGATCTGCACCAGCCCCATGGCCGGGATGATGGCCGTGAGCGCCGCACCCCGGCTCTGGCGGGTGGTGCGCGGCTGGGCGAGCGCGGCGGCGGCGATGGCGAAGAAGGCCATGGGATAGAGTCCGGCCGACAGGCGCTTGTGCAGTTCCTCCCGGTAGCGCCCGGGGAAGAACCGCACGTACATGTCCTCGGCCGGCGGGTTCATCACATAGAGCAACGGGCGCTCCATGGGCTTGATGTCCACGCCCTTGGTGTCGGGCGCCAGCGAGGACAGGTCGAAGGCGTAGCGCTGGAATTCCACGACCGAGGAATTGGCCGCCTGGCTGTCGGAGCGTCCCTGCTTCTGGTCCCCGGCGGCCGGAGCGACCGCTGCTGCGGCGGGCGCGGTCGAATCGGCGCCCTTGGCGGCCGGCTTGCCGCCATTCTGCGCCGCGAGCTTGGCGCGGGCGGCGGCGCGGGCCTCTTCGGGAGTCGGCTGGGGCGTCGCCTCGGTCTTCCAGAGGTCGCCGCCGCGCCGGTGGATGGAGCCATTCTCCAGCACCAGGAAGATGCCGGCCTTGCTCTCGACGATCTGGCCGCGATCCGCGAGGTAAGTAGAAACCTCCTTCTCGCGGGCGTCATTGATGAAGATGCCGCGCATCACGCCGTTGGCGGCGCGTTCGCGCACATGGAAGACGAGCCCCTGCGTCAGGTTCACGAAGCGGCCGGGCTGGGCGACGAACGACACCACGTCCGCGCGCACCTTCGTCACCTGCTCGCGGAAGCTGGTGAGGCTGGCCGGCACCACATGGACCGCGAGCGCGGAGCAGAACAGGGAAACCAGAATCGCCAGCAGGATAAGCGGGCGCAGCAGGCGCCACGGCCCCATGCCGGCCGCCGCCATCACGACGATCTCGCTGTCGCCGTTGAGTTTCAGGAGCGTGTAGGCGGTGGCGATGAACAGGGCGGCAGGCGCGATCACCAGCACCAGCGTCGGCATGGTGAGGCTGGTGATGGCGATGAAGGCGATGATGGTCTGGCCCTGGCTCGTCACCAGGTCGAGCTGGCGCAGGGCCTGCGTCGCCCAGATCATCCCGGCGAGCACGACCACGACCCCCAGGAAGGCGACAGCCGCCGTGGAGAAGATGTAACGATCGAGACGGCCCATCACAGCATGCCTTTAAATGCGCGGAGCCGCCCCCTCACTCGCATGTCGATCGACAGCGCGCTCTGGATAGCCGGAAGCCGCCCGCCGCGCAAATGCCGATGGGGAACTGCCCGGCTTCCGCCTGTGAATGGCCGCGCGGCTCAGCCGGCGCGGCCCACCGTTCTCAGGGCGAAGAGGTAAACGAGGGCGACCTCGTCCAGCCGGTCGAACCGGCCGGCAGCCCCGCCATGGCCCGCATCCATGTTGGTCCGCAGCAGCAGGGGCCGGTCTCCGGTGTCTGCCGCGCGCAGCCGCGCCATCCATTTCGCCGGCTCCCAATAGGTCACGCGCGGGTCGGTGAGCCCGGCGAGGGCGAAGATGGAGGGGTAGGCTTGCGCCGTCACATTATCCACCGGCGAATAGGACCGGATCCGGTGAAAGGCGGCTTCGTCGGCGATCGGGTTGCCCCACTCCGGCCATTCGGGCGGGGTGAGGGGCAGGGTGTCGTCCAGCATGGTCGTGAGCACGTCCACGAACGGCACCTCGGCGACGATGCCGGCGAACAGGTCCGGCCGAAGGTTGGCGACCGCGCCCATCAGCATCCCGCCCGCCGAGCCCCCCTGGGCGACGATGCGCTCGGGCCGCGTGAAGCCTTCCGCCACCAGATGCTCGGCTGCGGCGATGAAATCCGTGAAGGTGTTGGTCTTCTTCGCCAGCTTCCCGTCCGCATACCAGCGCCAGCCCTTGTCCGTGCCGCCGCGGATATGGGCGATGGCATAGATGAAGCCGCGGTCGACCAGCGACAGCCGGTTGGTGGCGAAGCCGGCCGGAATGGTGATTCCGTAGGCGCCGTAGCCGTAGAGCAGCAGCGGCGCGGAGCCGTCGAGCGGCGTGTCCTTGTGATAGAGGAGGGAGACCGGCACGGTTTCGCCGTCCGCCGCCTTCGCCATCAGGCGGCGTGTCACATAATGCGCCGGGTCGTGGCCGGAGGGCACCTCCTGCCGCTTCAGCATCTCGCGCCGGCGGCTCGCCATGTCGTAGTCCCACACCTCGGACGGCGTGGTCATCGACGCATAGGTGAAGCGCAACTGCGTGGTGTCGAAGGCGTAGCCGGCCGACATGCCCAGCGCATAGGCCTCCTCGTCGAAGGCGATGGCGTGTTCCGCGCCGTCCGCGAGCGCCCGGATGACGACGCGCGGCAGGCCGCCCTCGCGTTCCAGACGCGCCATGTGGCCGATGAACACCGTATGGCTCAGGATCATGCAGCC